>NZ_SSXB01000022.1:0-51428 GCF_021698995.1 Blastococcus sp. KM273129
GGTGCGGGCCGGGGGCGCGCCGTGGGGCGCGGGCGGTCTGCCGGTACCTGGCTCATCGGTGCCTCACCCTCCCCGGATGGCCGACAGCAGCCAGCGGCCGTCGACCTCGGTCAGCTCTACCTCGATCCGGTAGCGCAGCAGCTGGGCCTGCTCGTCGGCGTTGCTCTTCTGGGTCGACTCGATGACCAGGAGCGCCGTGGCCTCGCCGGCGTCGGCCCGGGTGATCCCCGCGCCGACGACCTCGGTGCTGACGACGGCCTCGGACTCGAGGATCTGCTGGCGGCGCTCCTCCAGCTGGGCGACCGTCTCCTCCCCCAGTTCGCCGGTCGCCACCTGCTCGATCTCGCGGATGTCGTCGTCGAGGGTGACGTGGTCGAACGAGGTCAGGTCCACGACGTGCGCCCGGGCCGCCTGCAGCGCGTCGACGTAGTCGCCGGTCCGGATCGTCGACGGCTCCGGGCGGGTGGACCAGAGGACGACGGTCGCGGCCACGAGCAGGGCCAGCAGGAGTGCGAGCAGCGGCACCACCGGGACCGCCGGCCCGGCGGCCCGCGCGCCGTCGCCCGCCGGGTCCGCGTCAGCCGTCCCGGCGGCGGGGACCGCGGGCTCCTCGTCGGCGGTGGCCGCGGGCGCACCGCCGCCCCCCGGTGTCCGGGGCCAGGCGTTCCTGATCACCGGCGCATCCTCCTCTGTCAGCTCGGGGCCCGGGCCCGCGGCGCGACCGCGACCGACCCGGACGGGTGGGGTCAGGCCGCGGTGCGGGCGAACGGGCTGGCGCCCAGCAGCTCGCCGAGCAGCTCGTCCAGGCCGGCCAGCACCGGTGGGCGGGTGCCACCGCCGCTCTGCGGCCCGGTGCCGGCGACGCCGCCGGAGCGCCCGATGTTCTGCTCGCCGCGGATGCTGGCGCCGGTCTCGTCGACGCCGTCCCCCGGGTTCGGGTCGGCTCCGTCGACGACCGCGCAGCGCACCGCGTCGGTGTCCAGCGCCTGCACCGCGCCGGGCCCCGGCAGGGCGCCGGTGGGGACGTAGCCGCTGGTGCAGGCGTGCGGGTCGCCGGCGTTCAGGACGAACCCGAAGTGCGCCCGCATCGTGCCGCCGTCGTCGCGCACGACGGTGAACCCGCCCGAGACCACGTCCGGGTAGGTCACCAGGAGCTGCTCGACGCCGTCCAGCCGCGGGATCGTGACCCGGTTGAGGACGTCGAGGTTGCGGATCAGCGGGCCGAGCCCGGGGCCGGCCTCCTCGACCAGGCGCTGCAGGGCGTCGCCGGCGGCGGGGGCGGTCACCAGCAGGCCGCGCAGGTCGGCGTCGCTGGCCACCAGCGTGTCGCTCACCAGCCGCAGGTCGGCCGCCCACTGCTGGATCGCCGAGCGACCGGCCACCTGGGTGTCCAGCACCGTCCGGCTGTCACGGATCAGCCGCAGCGTCTCGGGCAGCGACTCCTGGGCCCGGGCGAGCAGGAGGTCGCCGTTGTCGATGAGCCGGCCGAGGTCGTCCCCGGCCCCGGCGAAGGCCCGGCCCAGCTCGTCGACGACGATCCGCAGGTTCTCCTGGTCCAGCGAGCCGACCAGCTCGTCGACGTCGAGCAGCAACTGCTCGACCGGCACCGGGATCGCGGTGCGCTCCTGCGGGATGACCGCGCCGTCCTCCAGGAAGGGGCCCTCCCCGTCGTCCGGCACGAGGTCCACGTACTGCTCGCCGACCGCGCTCCGGGTGGAGACCACGGCCCTGGTGTCGGCGGGGACGGGCTCCGCGCCGGGGTCGATGGTGAGCGTCACGCGGACCCCGTCCTCGACCAGCTCCATGTCCGTCACCCGGCCCACGGAGACCCCCCGGTAGGTCACCTCGGCGTTCTCGAAGATCCCGCCGGAGTCCCGGAAGTCGGCGGCCACCTGGTAGCCCGTGCCGAGCAGCACCCGGTCCAGGCCGACGTAGGTGAAACCGAGGTAGGCCATCCCGAGGACGGCCACCAGGGCGAAGGCGGTCAGCTGCAGCTTCGTGGTGCGGGTGATCACGGCCGGCCTCCCAGCAGGTCGGGGAGGCCGACGAGGCCGCCCTCTCCGGGCACCCGGCCGACGATGCCCTCCGGCAGCAGCGCACCCGGCCCGGCCCCCCGACCGGGGTCGGCCGTGCCCGTGCCGCCTGCGGGCGCACCGGAGCCGTTGCCCGGCGGGGTGCCCGGGACGCCGCACCGCTGGCCCGTGGGGTCCTCGGGCGCGAGCTCCTCCAGCGCCCCGGTGAGCGGGTCGACGGCGTAGCGGCAGAGCACCTCGGTGAGGTCGAGGTCCAGCGAGGCGGTCATGTTGGTGAACAGGCCGTAGCCCCCGGTGCGCAGGTCCTGACGGTAGTTCAGCGCCGACAGCGAGCTGGCGGGGAACGGGTAGGTGAGCAGCAGGTCCAGCGAGCCGGCCAGGTCCGGGCCCGCGGAGGCGAGCTGGGTGAGGATCGGCTGCAGCAGCCGGAGGTCCTCGACGGTGTTCGCGCCCGCCTGCTCGATGACGCGGGTGCCGACGTCGCCCAGCCGGGCCAGGCTGTCGAGCATCGAGACCAGCAGGTCGCGCTGCTGGTTCACCACGTCCAGGCCGGGGCCGATGGTGTCCAGGGCCGTCTCGATGGTCCCGGTGCGCTCGGCCAGGCTCGTGGCGAGCGCCTCCACGCTGTCCAGCGCCCGGCTGATCTCCGACCGCTGGGCGTCCAGCCCGCCGATGAACGTGTCGAGCTGCTCCAGCGTGCTGCGGATCGCCGTCTCGCGGCCCTCCAGCGCGGTCCCGAGCTCCCGGGTGATCGTCTGCAGCTGGGTGAGCCCCCCGCCGTTGAGGACGAGCGACAGCGCGCCGAGCAGCTCCTCGACCTCCACGTTGCGGTTGGTGCGGTCCAGCCCGATCCGCGCGCCGTCGGCCAGCACGCCGCGCGGCTCCTCCCCGCCGGGGGGTGCCAGCTCGACGAACTTCTCGCCCAGCAGCGAGGTCTGCTGGATCATCGCGACGGCGTTGGCCGGCAGCTCGACGTCGCCGTTGACCGACAGCGTCACCACGGCGGTCCAGTCCTCGCCCAGCTCGATCTCCTCGACCCGGCCGACCGGCACGTCGGCCACGCGCACGCCGGACTGCGGCACCAGGTCCAGCACGTCCAGGAACTCCACCTGCACGGTCCAGGGCTCGTCCCCGAGGTCTGCCCCGCCGGGCAGGTCCAGGGAGTAGGCACCGCGGAAGCCGCAACCGGCCAGCAGCAGGACGCTGCCGGCGAGGGCGGTGACCCGCACCAGGGGCCGGGTCACCGCGGCGCTCCCGCGATCTCGGGCAGCCCGATGAGCGAGCCACCGGTGCGACCGCCGGAGGAGCCGCCGCCGAAGAGCGCGGTGAGCAGCTCCTGCAGGTCGCTCACCCCGTTGCCGTCGACGTCGTCGAGGGCCCCGTCGGCGTCCGCGTCCCCGGAGAGCAGCCGCGTGCAGATCTGCTCGATCGGCGGCAGCTGGAGGCCCTGGGTCAGCGGGTCGGTGAGCACGTCGGGCACCAGGTCGAGGTCGAGCCGCAGCCGACCGGTGGCGCCCAGGATCTGGCAGACGATGACCTCGGGGCTGGTGGCCCCCATCGAGTTGTCCCGCGTGTCCAGCGTCCCGTAGTCGGGGTTGTAGGCGTGCGCCAGGTTGCCCAGCGCGGCGGGTGCGACGTCGAGCACCTCGGCGAGCGCGTCGCGCTGCCGCACCAGCGCCAGCGTGACGTCGGCCAGCCGGTCGACGTTGGTGCGCAGCAGGTCGGTGTTGTCCCGGACGAAGCCCGCGACCTCGCCGAGCGCCTGCGACAGCAGCTGGATCGCCGTGGCGAGGTCCTCGCGCTCCTCCTCGAGCAGGTCCGCGACGGCCGCCAGGTTCTCGTTGAACAGCCCGACCTGGTTGTCGATGCCGGCCAGCGCGCTGGTGAACCGCTGGAGGTTCTCCACCGAGTCGAACAGCCCGTCGCGGTTCTCGGCGAGCGTCTCCACCGCCTGCGAGAAGCCGGCCAGCGTGCGGTTGAGGGCGTCCCCGTTGCCCTGCAGGTTCGCCGCGCCGACGTCGACCAGGTCAGCCAGCGCGCCGTCGGCGTTCGCCCCCGTCGGCCCCAGCGCCACCGCCAGCTCGTCCAGCGCGCCGTAGACCGCGTCGAGCTCCACCGGGGTCGCCGTGCGCTCGACGGGCACCTCCGCGCCGTCCTGCATCGTCGGACCGCCGGAGTACACGGGGGCGAACTGCACGTACCGGTCGGAGACCAGCGAGGGTGCGAGCACCACCGCGTCGGCGTCGGCCGGGATGGCGTAGCCGTCGTCGATCAGCATCTCGACGCGCACGCGGTCACCCTCGGGCCGGACGTCGGTGATCTCCCCGACGTGGATGCCGAGGATGCGGACGTCGGAGCCGGCGTAGAGCCCGACGGCCTGCCCGAACCACGCGGTGACCCGGTACTGACCGGCGGGCCGGAGCACCGTCCAGCCCAGGGCGCCGACCAGCACCAGCGCCGCGGCGAGCGCGACGCCGCGCTGCAGGGAGCCGCTCATCAGTTCCCCTCCCGGCAGGAGACCGGCGCGCCCACGACGCCCGGCCCGCCGCACACGATGCTGCCGACCACGCCGGGCAGCAGGTTGTCCACGAAGCTGTCGAACCACCGGCCGTTGCCCAGGGTGTTGGTGAACACCCGGACGAACGGCGCCAGCCGGTCCACGGTCCGGGCGATGTCGTCCCGGTTGCGCGCCAGGATCTCGGTGACCCGGGAGAGCTGCGCCAGCGCGGGCGTCAGCGCCTCCCGGTTGTCGGCGACCAGCCCGGACAGCTGCGCCGACAGCTCCTGGGTGCTGGTCAGGATCGCGTCGATCAGCTGCCGCCGTTCCTGCACCTCGGTCAGCAGCGTGTTCGAGTCGACGATGAGCCGGGTGAACTCGCCGTTGCGGTCGGCGAGCACGTCGGTCACCGTCCGCGTCGCCGAGAGCAGCTGCCGCAGCTGGGCGTCGCGGGAGGCGATGGTGTCCGACAGCCGGGCCAGCCCCTCCAGCGAGCTGCGCACCTCGTCGGGGGTCTCGGCGAAGGTCTCGGCCAGCACCTCGAACGAGCCGGCCAGCTGGGCGGTGTCGAGGTCCTGCACCGTCGTCGAGAGGTCGGCGAACGCCTCGACGACGTCGTAGGGCGCGGCGGTGCGCGTCAGCGGGATGCGCTCGTCGGGGTCCAGCGGCGCGCTCCCCCGCGGCACGAGCGCCAGGTACTTGGCGCCGAGCACCGTCTCGATCTTGATGGCGGCCTCGGAGCGGTCGCCCACGAACGCGTCCCGGACGCGGAACTCGACCGTGACCGCGCCGTCCTCCAGCGCGAGGCTCTCCACGCTGCCCACCTTCACGCCGGCGACCCGGACCGGGTCGTCGGGCCGCAGGCCGGCAGCCTCGGAGAACTGCGCCCGGTAGACCGTGCCGCCACCGACGAGCGGCAGCGACTGCGCGTTGAACGCCAGCAGCACCAGCACGGCGATGACCGTCAGGCTGACCGCGCCGATCGGCACGGGGTTTCGGCTCCGGAAGGGCCGGGACGGGCGGGCCATCAGCCGCACCCCCGCTCGCCGTTGCGCAGGCCCCCGGTCGGGACCTCGACCGCGTTCTCGCTGCCGTCGGGGTTGCTCACCGGCAGCACGACGTTGCCCGAGGCCCCGCAGAGGAAGAAGTTGAACCAGCTGCCGTTGACCGCCGTGCGGGTGACCAGGTCGAGCTTGGTGGGCGCGAGCTGCAGGAAGTCCTCGAGCACCTCGCCGCTGTCGGCCAGGGTCGTCGAGAGCGCCTCCAGCCCCCGGATGTCGGCGGTCAGCGGTGCGCGCACGTCGACGAGCAGGTCGGTGGTGGCCCGCGCCAGCCCGTCGACGGTCTGCAGGGAGTCGAAGATGGCCTGGCTGTCGCCGGCCAGCCCGGTGACGAACTGCTGCAGGCTCACGATCAGGCCCGACAGCTGCTCGTCGCGGGCGGCGACGCTGCCGAGGACGGTCGTGAGGTTGTCGATGACGCTGCCGATGACGGCGTCCTTGTCCGCCAGCGAGCCGCTCAGCGACGCGATGTGCCGCAGCAGGCTCTGCACCGTGCCGCCCTCGCCCTGGAAGACCTGGATGATCTCGAAGGAGAGCCGGTTGACGTCCGCCGGCGACAGCGCCTGCAGCAGCGGCTGGAACCCGCCGAACAGGGTGGTGAGGTCCAGCGCGGGGGTGGTCTGCGCGAGCGGGATCAACGCGTCCTCCTCCAGGACGCGACCGGCCGAGCCGTCCCCCTCCTGGAGCGCGACGTAGCGCTGCCCCACCAGGTTGCGGTAGCGGATGGTGGCCCGGACCCCGGCCGGCAGCGGGACGTCGGCGCTGACCTCAAGGGCCACCTCGGCGACGGGCCGCTCGGTCCCCTCGGCCAGCCCGATGGCGGTCACCTGGCCGACCCGGACGCCGGCGATCCGCACCTCGTCGCCCTCGACGAGGCCGGCGACGTCGGTGAAGTGCGCCCGGTACGCGCGCTGGTCCCCGTAGCCGGCGTTGGTGATCGTGCTGACCAGCACGTAGCTGGCCAGCACGGTGACGAGCGCGAACGCCACCAGCTTGGTCACCGGCGCGGCCATCCCGCGCAGCGCGCCCCTCACCGGAACGCCACCTGGGTGCCGCGCAGGACGGGCGCCAGCGAGGAGACCGCGAGGTCGGAGACCTGGTCGGGCCCGGTCCCGGTCTGGTGGGCGAGGATGCTGCGCACGAAGTCCAGCTCCGCCGTCGATCCGGCGAGGTCGTGGGGCAGGGAGTTGCCGGCCCGGGGGTTGGGGTCGCCGGCCCCCTCGGGCACGTCGTCGGGACCGCGCCCGCCGAGGCAGGTGGGGTTGCCCGACACCGGGTTGTCGGCCGAGTCGACGCCGTCCTCCGGCGGGGTCGGGCAGTAGTACTCGCCGCGCTCGGCGGCCCGGATCAGCCCGTCGATGTCGTCCAGACCCTGGCAGTCGGGGCCGCTGCGGTCGAGGTAGGCGGGCTGGTCGCCGGGCACGTAGGGGTTGCGCGGCGGAAGGGTCACGACGATGTTCAGGTTCAGCGACGGGTCGCCGTCTGCGCCGAACGCCTCGCTGATCATCGGGTTGAAGCGGGTGAGGCCCTCCAGCAGGCAGGGGTACACCGGCGAGTACTCGGCGAGGACGCCCAGCACCGGCCGCGAGGTCTCGGCGAGCGAGATGATGGTCCGCTCGTTGGCCTCCAGGAAGCCCGCGGTGGCGTCGCCGGCCGCCCGCCCGACGGTGAAGGTCCGGCGCAGCTGCTCCTGCTGGTCGACCAGGGTCGTGCTGGTCACGGCGAGGTTGTCGAGCACCGCGAGCAGGTCGTCGGCGGCCGACTCGTAGGTGTCGGCGAAGTCGGCCAGCCCGGTGATGTCGGCCTGGAGGTCCGGGAGCACGGTGTTCAGCTCGCCGACGTACTGCCCCACGGCGGCGAGGTTGGCGCCCAGCCGGTCACCCCGCCCGCGCAGCGCGTCGGCGACGGCACCGAGCGTGGTGGCCAGGTCCTGCGGCTCGACCGCCTGCAGCAGCGGCAGCAGGCCGTCGATGACCCGCTGCAGCTCGATGGCGTTCTCGCTGCGGTCCTGGCCGATCACGTCGCCGTCGGCGAGCCGCTCGGCGCTGGGCCGGTCGGGCAGCTCGAGGGAGACGAAGCGCTCGCCGAACAGCGTCTTGGGCAGCAGGCGCGCGGTGACGTCGGCCGGGATCTGCTCCAGGAACTCGGGCCGGATCGCCAGCTCGATCTCGGCGCCGTCGGCGCTGGCCCGCACCTCCCGGACGTCGCCCACGATCACGCCCCGCACCTTGACGTCGGAGGCCTCCTGCAGCTGGTTGCCGACCGTGTCCGCCCGCAGCGTCACCCGGGCCACCTCGGTGAACGCCTTCTGGTAGGCGGCCACGGCCAGACCCAGCAGCAGCGCGAGCACGACCAGGAAGGCCAGCCCCTGCAGCCGCCGGCGGACCACCGCCCCGCGCGTGCTCATCTCCCGCTCACCCCGCGATCCGGACCGTCGTCGTGGAACCCCAGATCGCCAGCGACAGGAACAGGTCGATGACCATGACCGCGACGATCGAGAAGCGCACCGCCCGGCCGACCGCCAGCCCCACACCGGCGGGGCCGCCGCCGGCGCGGAAGCCGTAGTAGCAGTGGCTCAGGATGATGACCACCGCGAAGACCAGGACCTTCAGGAACGACCAGAACACGTCCTGCGGCGGCAGGAACAGGTTGAAGTAGTGGTCGTAGGTGCCGGTCGACTGCCCGTAGGCCTGGGTCGTGATGGTGCGCGTGGCGAAGTAGCTGCTGAGCAGGCCGAGCACGTACAGCGGGATGACGGCGACGAAGCCGGCGACGATGCGCGTGGTCACGAGGAAGGGCAGCGACGGCACGCCCATCACCTCGAGGGCGTCGATCTCCTCGTTGATCCGCATGGCGCCGATCTGGGCGGTGAACCCGCAGCCGACCGTGGCCGAGAGGGCCAGCCCGGCCACCAGCGGGGCGATCTCCCGGGTGTTGAAGTAGGCGGAGAGGAACCCGGTGAAGGCCGAGGTGCCCAGCTGGTCCAGCGCCGCATAGCCCTGGAGCCCGACCTCGGTGCCGGTGAAGAAGGACAGGAAGGCGATGACGCCGACCGTCCCGCCGATCACCGACAGCGCGCCCGAGCCGAACGTCACCTCGGCCAGCAGCCGGAGGACCTCCCGCTTGTAGCGCCGCAGGGTGCGCGGCACCCAGCCCAGGGCGCGCCCGTAGAAGCCGAGCTGGTCGCCGAGGTCGTCGAGGGTGTCCAGCGGCCGCCGGTAGACGGTGGTGACCACGCGGCGCAGCCGGATCCGGACCCGGTCGGTGGGTGAGAGGAGCGCCATCACGCCCCCTTCGGGGGGACGAACTGGAAGTAGAGCGCCGTCATCACGAAGTTCACCGCGAACAGCAGCAGGAAGGTGATGACGACCGCCTGGTTGACGGCGTCACCGACGCCCTTGGGGCCGCCGCCCGCGTTGAGCCCCTTGTAGGCGGCGACGATGCCGGCGATGAGCCCGAAGACCAGCGCTTTGATCTCCCCGGACCAGAAGTCCTCCACCTGGGCCAGGGCGCTGAAGGAGGCGAGGTAGGCCCCCGGCGTGCCGCCCTGCAGGACGACGTTGAAGAAGTAGCCGCCGGCCACCCCGACGACGCTGACCAGGCCGTTGAGCAACGTGGCCACCAGCATCGCGGCCAGCACGCGGGGGACGACGAGGCGCTGGATCGGGCTGATGCCCAGGACCTCCATGGCGTCGATCTCGTCGCGGATCTTGCGCGCGCCGAGGTCCGCGCAGATGGCCGACCCACCGGCGCCGGCGATCAGGAGGGCGGTGACGATCGGGCTGGCCTCGCGCAGGACCGCGAGCACGGAGGCGGACCCGGTGAACGACTGGGCGCCCAGCTGCCGGGTGAGCGACCCCAGCTGCAGGGCGATGACGGCGCCGAAGGGGATCGCCACCAGCGCCGTCGGCAGGATGGTCACGCTGGCGACGAACCAGGTCTGCTGGATGAACTCCCGCACCTGGAACGGCCGCTTCGGCATGGCCCGCAGCACGTCGAGGGCGAAGGCGAACAGCTTGCCGCTCGCCGCCAGCGGCCGGGTCGGCGAGTACCTGCCGTCGAGCAGCCCCGGCGCGGCCGGCTTCCCCGTGGCGGTCACCCGTCGCCCCCGGCCCGGGGCAGCACGACCGTGGGTGCCGTCGCGCCGGGCTCCGGCGCCCAGTGCCGGCCGCCCGGGACCGGCGTCGGCCCGAAGACCCCTGCGTCGGCCTGCGCGAGCAGGTCCGCGGGCAGGGAGGCGCGGATGGCCGCGGCGGTGGCCGGGTCGAACGTGTGCAGCATGCGGGCGACCCGCTCCTGCCTGCGGCGCACGGCCCTGCGCTCCGGCAGCCCCGGGGACGGGTCCAGCTGCGGCGGGACGGCGTCGCCACCCGTGGCGCCCTTGGGCCCGATGCCGTTGTGCTGGTCCCCGCCGCGCGCCTCCAGGGCCGCCATCTCCGCCTCGACCTGGGCGACGTCCTTCTCCTCGCTCATGCCGATCGGGCCCTCGCGGCGGCCGTTGAGGAACTGGCGGACCACCGGCTCCTGGGAGGTGAGCAGCTGCTCGCGGGGGCCGAACATCGCCAGGTGGCGGCGGAAGAGCAGGCCGAGGTTGTCGGGCACCGTGCGGGCGGTGCCGATGTCGTGGGTGACGATGAGGAACGTCGCGTCGATCTGGGCGTTGAGGTCGACGATCAGCTGGTTGAGGTAGGCCACGCGGACCGGGTCCAGCCCGGAGTCCGGCTCGTCGAACAGGATGATCTCCGGGTCCAGCACCAGCGCGCGGGCGAGCCCGGCGCGCTTGCGCATGCCTCCGGAGATCTCGCCCGGGAGCTTGCCCTCGGCACCCTGCAGCCCGACCATGTCCATCTTCTCGAGGACGATCCGCCGGATCTCGGACTCGCTCTTGCGCGTGTGCTCGCGCAGCGGGAACGCGATGTTGTCGAAGAGGTTCATCGAGCCGAAGAGCGCGCCGTCCTGGAACAGCACGCCGAAGAGCTTCCGCACCTCGTAGAGGCGGGCCTCGCTGGTGCGGACGATGTCGGTGTCGGAGATGACGATCGAGCCGCGCTCGGGCTTCAGCAGGCCGACCAGCGACTTGAGGAAGACCGACTTGCCGGTGCCCGAGGGCCCCAGCAGGACCGAGATCTCGCCGGGCGGCAGCGTGAGCGTGACGTCGCTCCAGATGTTCTGGCTGCCGAACGACTTGGTCAGCCCCGAGACCTCGACTGCGACGCCCACGTGTCCCCTGCCTCCCGTCCCGGCCCTGCCACCGGCTCCCCGCACCGCCGCACCGGCCCCGGCGGTCCCTGCGCCTCGATCCCCCCGCGTACGGCGGGATCCCAGCGCGTCACTACCGGTCAGTAACGATCACGCCCGGCGAAGGTTACGTGTGTCACGGGGTTTCGGTGACGCGGGTCTCCACGGACGGCGGCAAACCACCCGGACATGCGACAGGGGCCGTCCTCCCGAAGGAGGACGGCCCCTGCCGTGGTGGTGCGTTCCCCGGTCAGGCCGGGGAGGGGGTCACTTGACGGTGACGGTGGCGCCGGCGCCCTCGAGAGCGGCCTTGGCCTTCTCGGCGGCGTCCTTGGCGACCTTCTCCAGGACCGGCTTCGGGGCGTTGTCGACCAGGTCCTTGGCCTCCTTGAGGCCGAGCGAGGTCAGGCCGCGCACCTCCTTGATGACCTGGATCTTCTTGTCGCCGGCGCTCTCGAGGATGACGTCGAACTCGTCCTGCTCCTCGGCAGCGGCACCGGCGTCGCCGCCGCCACCACCGGCGGCGGGGGCGGCCGCGACGGCGACCGGGGCAGCAGCGGTGACCTCGAAGGTCTCCTCGAACTGCTTCACGAAGTCGGACAGCTCGAGGAGGGTCATCTCCTTGAACGCGTCGAGCAGCTCCGCGGTGGACAGCTTGGCCATGGTGTCTCCTTCTGGGGTCAGTCGGTGCTGGCCGCGGCGTCCGCGGCGTCAGCGTCGGGGGTGGTGTCAGCAGCAGCGGCTTCGGGAGCGCCGGCCTCGGCGGGCTTCTTCTCCTTGAGCGCCTCGGCGAGCCGGGCGACCTGCGACAGCGGGGCCTGGAACAGCCCGGCGGCCTTGGTCAGGTTGCCCTTCATGGCGCCGGCCAGCTTGGCCAGCAGCACCTCGCGCGGCTCGACGTCGGCCAGGGCGGTGACCTCGGCGGGGCCGACGGTGCGGCCCTCGACGACGCCGCCCTTGACGACGAGCAGCGGGTTGGCGCGCGCGAAGTCGCGGATGGCCTTGGCGGCCTCGACGACGTCGCCCTCGATGAAGGCGATCGCGGTCGGGCCGTTGAGCAGCGGGGCCAGGTCGGAGTGCCCGACCGAGTCCGCCGCCCGCTTCGTCAGGGTGTTCTTGACGACGGCGTAGCTGCTGCCCTCACCGAGGGAACGGCGCAGCTGGGTCAGCTGCGCCACGGTCAGCCCGCGGTACTCGGTGAGCACCGCCGCGCTGGACGACTGGAACCGCTCGGTGATCTCGTCGATCACCGCGGCCTTCGCCTGCGTGGGCATGGGCCTCCTCTCGTCTGTCGGGCGACTGCTGGACGCTGCACGACTGCGTGCGACGGAGGGCCCGGAGACGAGGAACGCCCCGGCGCAGGGCGCACGGGGCGAGGGGCGGGCGCGGACGCCTGCCGATCGAACCGTCCTCCTGCGCGGGTCGCCCGGAGCTCCGGGACCTTCGATCGCACGCGGACGTGCGACGACCAGCGGTCTTGGGGGGAACGGGAGCAAGAGTACGCGATGAGCGCGGGAAGGCGGTACCCGCCCGGGTGGAAGACGCCGAGATCACGTGGTCTCGGCGCGTCACGAGCCCGGAAGCCCCGAGATCGCGGGATCTCGGCAGGGGGGTCGAAACGAGCGGGGCCCCGTTCCGCGGCGCGGAACGGGGCCCCGGTCGGGCGACGAGCTGCTTACGCGCTGGGCTCGTCCACCGTCAGGTTGCGGGTGCGGTTCGGGTCGACCGGGATGCCCGGGCCCATGGTGGTGGAGATGGTGACCTTCTTGAGGTACCGGCCCTTCGCCGAGGACGGCTTGGCGCGGAGCACCTCGTCGAGGGCGGCGGCGTAGTTCTCCACCAGCTTGGCCTCGTCGAAGGACGTCTTGCCGATCACCAGGTGCAGGTTGGCCTGCTTGTCGACGCGGAAGTTGATCTTCCCGCCCTTGATGTCGTTGACGGCCTTGGTGACGTCGGGGGTCACCGTGCCCGTCTTCGGGTTCGGCATCAGGCCGCGGGGCCCGAGGATGCGGGCGATGCGACCGACCTTGGCCATCTGGTCCGGCGTCGCGATCGCGGCGTCGAAGTCCAGGAAGCCGCCCTGGATGCGCTCGATCAGGTCGTCGGAGCCCACGACGTCGGCGCCGGCGGCCTCGGCCTCGGCGGCCTTGTCACCGGTCGCGAAGACGATGACGCGGGCGGTCTTGCCGGTGCCGTGCGGCAGGTTGACCGTGCCGCGGACCATCTGGTCGGCCTTGCGCGGGTCGACGCCCAGGCGCATGGCGACCTCGACGGTGGCGTCGTAGGCGGTCGTCGACGTCTCCTTGGCCAGCGAGGCGGCCTGGAGCGGGCTGTACAGGTTGTCGCGGTCGACCTTCTCGGCCGCTGCGCGGAACTTCTTGCCGTGCTTCGCCATGGTGGTTCCTCTCCCGGGGTCCGTGCCCCGGTCCTGTGGTGAACGGGCCGGCGAAGGCCCTCCCACGCGATCTGTGTGTGGTGGTGCGTCAGACGACCGTGATGCCCATCGACCGGGCGGTGCCGGCGATGATCTTCTCGGCCTGGTCGAGCGAGTTGGCGTTGAGGTCGGCCATCTTGGTGGTGGCGATCTCGCGGACCTGGTCACGGGTGACCGTGGCGACCTTGGTCTTGTGCGGCTCGCCCGAGCCCTTCTCGACACCAGCCGCCTTGAGCAGCATGCGCGCCGCCGGCGGGGTCTTGGTGACGAACGTGAAGGACCGGTCCTCGAAGACCGAGATCTCCACGGGGATGACGTTGCCGCGCTGCGACTCGGTCGCGGCGTTGTACGCCTTGCAGAACTCCATGATGTTGACGCCGTGCTGGCCCAGCGCCGGACCCACGGGCGGCGCGGGGGTGGCCGCACCGGCGTTGATCTGGAGCTTGATGACCGCGGTCAACCGCTTCCTGGGGGGCATGACTTCTTCCTTCGATCGGAACTACGTGATGTGTGCTGCAGGGCCTCGGTGCAGCGGGAGCACCGAGGTCCTACAACTTCTGGACCTGGCTGAACGAGAGCTCGACGGGCGTCTCGCGGCCGAAGATGGAGACGAGCACCTGCAGCTTCTGCTGCTCGGCGTTGATCTCGTTGATGGTGGCGGGCAGCGTGGCGAAGGGGCCGTCCATGACGGTGACCGACTCGCCCACCTCGAAGTCGACGACGGCGGCCGGCGCAGCGGCGGCGCCGCCCGTGCTCGCCGTCGCGGTCTCGGTGGCCCGCGGCGCCTGCGGCGTGGTGGCCGGGGCGAGGATCTTCACGACCTCGTCGATCGTCAGCGGCGAGGGCTTGGAGGTCGCGCCGACGAAGCCGGTGACGCCGGGGGTGTTGCGGACCGCGCCCCACGACTCGTCGTTGAGCTCCATCCGGACCAGCAGGTAGCCGGGCAGGACCTTGCGGTTGACCTGCGAGCGCTTGCCGTTCTTGATCTCGGTGACCTCCTCGGTGGGCACCTCGATCTGGTAGATGTAGTCCTCCACGTCGAGGGACTGGATGCGTGCCTCGAGGTTGGTCTTCACCTTGTTCTCGTAGCCCGCGTAGGAGTGGACGACGTACCAGTCGCCGGGGGCGATGCGCAGCGCCTTGCGCAGTGCCTCCACCGGGTCCTCGTCCTCCTCCGCCGCGACGTCGGAGTCCTCGGCGGGCGCGACCTGCGGGTCGGTGGCCAGGGTGGCGGGGTCACCGGTCTCGATCTCCGGCGCTGCGTCGGCGACCTCGCCGTCGGAGATCGCGGCACCCGCGGCCAGGTCGGCGGTGTCGCCGGACCCCTCGGCGGCACCGGCCTCGCCGGCGCCGGTCTCGACGTCGGCGGTGCCGCGCTCGTCGAATCGGGCGTCGTCCAGGTCTGTGCCCTCGACCGCGTTGTCGGTCTCGAAGGGCTCGCGGGGGTCGGTCACTACTTCTCCTCGGTGGCGCTCGTCGGCGTCGTGACCGACGGTGCTGCGCTCATCGGTGATCTCGCAAGCTCGATCACGGGGGTCTCTTCCTTGTCAGGGGCGTTCGGGCGCGGAGCGGGTCAACCGAAGACGGCGAGCACGCCCTGCGCGAAGAGCAGGTCGAGGCCCGCCACCAGCGCGACGATGAACGCAACGAACACGATCACCACGGTGGTGTAGGTGATCAGCTCGCGCCGGCCGGGCCAGATGACCTTGCGCAGCTCGGCGACCACCTCGCGCAGGAAGCGCATGATCGACCGGCGCGGCCGCATCTCCTCGGAGCGCGCCCGCTCCGCCGCGGCCCGGGACCGGGTCGGGGTGCCCTCGCGGTCCGGCGTCGCGGCCGACCGCGCGGCACGGCGGGAGGGCGTGGCGGGCTCGTCGTCCTCGTCGCCACCGGCCGTGATCCGGCCCCGCCGACGGGTGGCCCGGTCACCCCGCGGCGCGGCGACGACCTTGTCCTCGTCGGCCTCGGCCTCGCCGGCCACCTCGTCCTCGGCGGCCTCCAGGGCGGCGGCGTCGTCGACCCCCGGCGCCTCGCGGTCCAGCTGCTCGTCGGTGAGCTCGGCGTCGGAGGCGGCGCGCGCGTCGTCCTCGCGGCCCGGCTTCTCGTCGCTCACTGCGCCTCGCTCGCCTCGTCGGTGGTGGCCACTCCCGCGAGGGCCGTCGGTCGGTCGTGCCGTGTCGTGCTGGCAGGGGTGACAGGACTTGAACCTGCAGCCTGCGGTTTTGGAGACCGCTGCTCTGCCAATTGAGCTACACCCCTGTGCCCTCGGGAGGGCCCCGGGCGTCTCGCCGCCACGGTGGCGCCGGGCCCCAGGAGGGGATCCGGGGCACGCCGGTGGCGGGGTCAACAGGCCCCGGTGCAGCCAGTGTACGGGACCGCGGCGGCCGGGAGCCAACGTCCCACCGGGCACACCCCCGGCGAGGGCACCGCCGCGTGCGGTTCCCCGTGCGGGACCGGGCGGGCGGCCCCCGGGGCGTGGTCTTTGACACGATGGGCCCATGACCGACGCCTCCGCCCCGGAGACCGCCCGCACCTCCGAGCTGCCGCCCGCCGCGCGCCGCATCTCCCGTCGCATCGGCGCCATCGCCGAGTCCGCGACGCTCGCCGTGGACGCGAAGGCGAAGGCGCTGAAGGCCGCCGGGAAGCCGGTGATCGGTTTCGGCGCGGGGGAGCCGGACTTCCCGACGCCGGACTACGTCGTCGAGGCCGCGATCACCGCCGCCCGGACGCCGTCGATGCACCGGTACACGCCCGCCGGCGGCCTGCCCGCGCTCAAGGAGGCGATCGTCGCGAAGACCGCGCGCGACTCCGGGCTGCAGCTCACCCCCGCCCAGGTCCTGGTGACCAACGGTGGCAAGCAGGCGGTGTACGAGGCGTTCGCGACGATGCTCGACCCCGGCGACGAGGTCCTGCTGCCGGCGCCGTACTGGACCACCTACCCGGAGGCCATCCGGCTGGCCGGCGGCGTCCCGGTGCCGGTGGTGGCCGACGAGCAGAGCGGCTACCTGGTCTCGGCGGCGCAGCTCGAGGCCGCCCGCACCCCGCGCACCAAGGCGCTGCTCTTCTGCTCCCCGTCCAACCCCACGGGCGCGGTCTACCCGGCCGAGCAGGTCGAGGAGATCGGTCGCTGGGCCCTCGACGCCGGCCTGTGGGTGCTCACCGACGAGATCTACGAGCACCTGACCTACGGCGGGCTCACCGCCCCGTCGATGCCGGTGCTGGTGCCCGAGCTCGCCGACCGCTGCGTCGTGGTGAACGGGGTCGCCAAGACCTACGCCATGACCGGCTGGCGGGTGGGGTGGATCGCGGGCCCGGCCGACGTCGTCAAGGCGGCGACCAACCTGCAGTCGCACGCGACCTCCAACGTCGCGAACGTCTCCCAGGCGGCCGCGATCGCCGCGCTGACCGGCGACCTCTCGGCCGTGGCCGAGATGCGGGCGGCGTTCGACCGGCGCCGGAAGACCATCGTGTCGATGCTGCGCGAGATCCCCGGCGTGGCCTGCCCCGAGCCGCACGGCGCGTTCTACGCCTATCCGTCGGTCAAGGGCCTGCTCGGCCGGCCGATCGGCGGGCGGACCGCGGAGACCAGCGCCGAGCTGGCCGAGCTGATCCTGGAGCAGGCCGAGGTCGCGGTCGTGCCGGGCGAGGCGTTCGGGACGCCGGGCTACGTCCGGATGTCGTACGCGCTGGGCGACGACGACCTCGTCGAAGGCGTCTCGCGGCTGCAGCGGCTGCTGTCCACGGCCGGCTGAGCGGCGGGGCCGGCGGGGACCCGGTTCAGCCCAGCCGGACGACGGCGCGGGCGAGGGAGAGGACCTTCTCCCCCTCGCTGGTGACGGTCAGGTCGACCCGCGCCCGCCCGTCCTCCAGCAGCGCGGCCACCGTGCCCCGCACGGTCAGCTCCGCACCGCGGTCGTCGTCGGGGACGACGACCGGGCGCCCGAAGCGAACCTGGTACTCCAGCAGCGCCGCCGGGTCACCGGTCCAGCCGGTGACCGCCCGGGCGGCCAGCGCCATGGTGAGCATGCCGTGGGCGATGACGCCGGGCAGGCCGACCTCGCGGGCGACCCGCTCGTTCCAGTGGATCGGGTTGAAGTCGCCCGAGGCACCGGCGTAGCGGACCAGGTCGGCGCGGGTGACCCGGACGACCAGCTCGGGGAGGGCGGTGCCGGCCTCGGGAGTCACGCCGGCCCCCGCGCGACGAGCATGGAGGTGGACGTGCAGACCGCCTCGCCCGCCTCCGTCGCCAGCTCCACCCGGGCGGTCAGCAGGTCGTTGCCGGCAACGGTGCGGGCCGCGTCGATCGTGGTGGTGGCGACCAGCCGGTCGCCGGCCCGGATCGGGCGGTGGTGCGTGAACTTCTGCTCACCGTGCACCACCCGGCTGTAGTCCAGGCCCACCTCGTCGTCGGCGAGCACCACGAACGCGGCCTCCAGGCTCACCACGATGGCGAAGGTGGGCGGTGCGATCACGTCCGCGTGGCCCGCGGCACGGGCGGCCTCGGCGTCGTGGTGCACCCGGTCGGTCGCGCCGACCGCCGCCGCGAACTCGGCGATCTTCGCCCGGCCCACCTCGTAGACGGCAGAGGGCGGGTAGCTGCGCCCGACCAGTGCCCGGTCCAGCGCCATGCTCCCGCCCTCGCTCAGCAGCCGCGGACCGTCAGCGGGTCTCGCGGTGCAACGTGTGCTTGCGCTCGCGCGGGCAGTACTTCATCAGCTCGAGCCGGTCGGGGTCGTTCCGCCGGTTCTTGCGGGTGATGTAGTTGCGGTTCTTGCACTCCTGGCAGGCCAGGGTGATCTTCGGACGGACGTCGGTGGCTGCCACGGGAGCGCTCCTAGCCTTGTGGGACAGGACCCGGATCCGGGCCCTGCTGCCGCACCGGCGGGAGCCGACACGGCGACGGACCCGGCTTGCCGGGTCCGTCGGGAGTAGCGGTGACCGGACTTGAACCGGTGACACAGCGATTATGAGCCGCTTGCTCTACCAGGCTGAGCTACACCGCCGGGATGACCACGCGGGCCGGTCTCGCGACAGGACCGGTAGGTCGGGTACTACCAGAGCCCCTTTACGGAATCGAACCGTAGACCTTCTCCTTACCATGGAGACGCTCTGCCGACTGAGCTAAAGGGGCGTGCTCCGAGGAGCCGTCGAAGACTCTACCTGATGCCCCGGGCCGCCTCGCGGGGGGTCCCGGCGAGGTGCGTCACGTCCGGACGAACAGGCGCCGGTGGCTGGCCCCCGGAGCGGCGGAGCGGACGCCGGTGCGCGCGAGCAGCCACTTCTCCAGCCGGTCCTCCGGCAGCGGGCGGCTGATCAGGAAGCCCTGGAGCTTGTCGCAGCCCATCGCGATGAGCTGGTTGCGGGTCATCTCGTCCTCGACGCCCTCGGCCACCACGCACAGCCCGAGGTTGTGGGCCAGCTCGATGATCGACCGCGCGATGAACGACTCCCCCTGGCTGGTGGCCATGGACAGCACGAAGGACTTGTCGATCTTCACCTCGTCGATCGGCAGCTGCCGGAGCTGGGAGAGCGACGAGTAGCCGGTGCCGAAGTCGTCCATCGACAGCCGCAGCCCCAGGTCGTGCAGGTCCTCCAGCACGGAGCTCTCCCGGACCGAGTCGTCGACGACGCTGCTCTCGGTGAGCTCCAGCACGAGCAGCTCACCGGGGACGCCGTGCCGCTCCAGGGCGCCGCGGATGCGGTCGACCAGGTCGGGTTCGCTGAGCGAGAACGCCGAGACGTTGACCGCGACCGACAGCGAGATCCCCTGGTCCAGCCAGCGCCGGCAGCGGGCCAGCGCGAGGTCCAGGACGTGGTCGGTCACCGCGCCGATCCGGCCGATCTGCTCGGCCAGCCCGATCACGTCCTCGGGCGGGATGCTGCCGAAGCGCGGGTGGGTCCAGCGGACGAGGGTCTCCACGGACACGATGTCGGAGGTCTGCGCGTCGATGACCGGCTGGAAGACCACGCCGATCTGCCCGTCGGCCATCGCCTGGGCGAGCTCGGTGCCCAGTTGCAGGCGGCGCAGGCTCTGCTGGTCGAGCACCGGGTGGTAGCTGGCCACGCCACCGGACCCCCCGGCGGCCAGCAGGGCGACGTCCGCGCGCTGCATCAGGGTCCCCGCATCGGTGCCGTGCTCGGGCGCCGCGGCGACGCCGATGGTGAGCGAGACCTCCAGGTCCAGCCCGGCCACGCGGACCCGTGTCGCCGCCGCCTCCCGCAGCCGCCGGGCGGCCTGCTCGGTGGCGGCGAGCGAGAGCCCGGGGAGGAGGACCGCGAACTGCTCGCGCTCCATGCGGGCGAGGAGGGCGCGCGGCGGTGCGTGCTCGCGGAGCAGGCCGGCGGTGACCAGGAGCAGCTCGTCGCTGGCGGCGTGCCCGAGGGTGTCGGTGATGTCGGCGTAGGTGCCGAGGGAGGCCAGGATGAGCCCGGCGCCGGCGGCCCCCTCGGCCAGGAGGGCGTCGACCTCCGCGGCGAGCCGCTGGCGGTTCGGCAGCCCGGTGAGCCGGTCGTGGTCGGCGTCGAACCGGATGCGGGTCAGCAGCTGCTGCTGCCGGATGGCCGCGTTGACGTGGGTGAGCATGGACTCCAGCGCGCCCCGCTCGCTGCGGCCGAAGGAGACGATGTCGCTGCGCCGGTCGCAGACCTCGAGATAGCCCGGTTCGCCGGCGGCCGTGGTCACCGGCGCGCCCAGCAGCTCGGACACGCCCCGGCGCGCCAGTGCGACCGTGTCGCGCTCGTCGGCGCGGCCCGCCGAGACGCGGATCGCGCCGCCCGTCGAACCGACCGCGCGGCGGCGCAGCGGGTCGCCGGAGTCGCCGGGCCCGTCGTACCAGTCCGCACCGTCCTCGGTGGCCACCACGAGACGCGGCCCCTCGTCGAGGTAGGGCGGCAGCCAGAGGGCCACCCGCTCGGCGTTGAGCAGCTCGCGCACGGCGTGGACGATCTGCCGGGTGCCGGCGTCGTCGGGCTCCACCTGCTCGACCCGGCGGGCGAACTCGTAGACCCGCTCGAGGGAGTGGCTCTGGCGGGTGACCGCGGCGAAGCGGCGGTAGACCAGCACGAGCGCGACGACCATCGGCACGACGAGCAGCAGCGACCACACGGTCGTGTGCAGCAGCAGGAGGATGGCCAGGCCGATCGTGACGGCGACCGGCTGCACGACGACGACCGGGACGAAGAGGCTCGTCCAGATCGCCCGACCGGGATACCCCTGGGTGAGGGTGATCGCCCCGGCCACGAGGCCCGCGCCGACCACGTTCGCGGCGAACACGGCGAGCAGGCTCGACAGCCAGGTCGACGGGGTGGCGAGACCACCGGACGGCAGGAGCGCCAGGATGGCGGTGGCCACCCCGGCCTCCAGCACGGCCACGGCGGTGTTGAAGACGACCTTGGCCGTGGGGAGCCGGTGGGCCAGCAGGACGACGGCGACCGCAGCGGCGCGCGTGGCGGCGGTCCACGCGCCACCGACCTCCAGGAGCGCGATGACGAAGGCCACCTCGCTCGCCGAGCTGTGGAAGCTCTGCCGGCGGAACTCGACGTGGACGTTGACCCCTTCCGCGGCCACCGCGGCGACGAGCACCAGCAGGAGGACGGCGGACGGGACGACCAGCGGCTGGTTGGTGAGCAGCAGCAGGGCCACCGGGCAGGCGAGCGACAACCCGAGCAGCGCCGGCATCCACGGGCTGCGCACCGCGGGCGGCCGGCGAGGCTCGCGAACGTCCTGCTCAGGCTCCTGCAACTGCGCTCTCTCCCGGGTCGTGGGGCGGGCGAAGGCTAGCAGCGACCGCGATCACCACCAGCCTCGTCCGCCCCGGAAGAGTCAGTCGACCCGGAAACCGGACAGCGCGTCCATGGGCAGTGACGCTCCGGGGTGCCGCTCGGTGGAGCGGCCACCCCGGAGGCGAGCGCGAACGGTCAGGACGACCGGCGGGTCCACTTCACGCCGCGGGTCCACTTCACGCCGCGGGCCTGGGTGTTGCGCTGCACGGTGCTGTTCATGACGTCTCCCTGTGGGCACGACTGATTGGCTGGTGCGGCAGCCATCCATACGCGCGGGGGCAGAGCGTCGTCGAATACGGACCGCGCGGGAGACACTCCTTCCCGTCACGGACGGCCACAAGCATCTCGATCACGACACGCCGCGGGAGACGCCATGTCGTGACCATCCGCCACGCTGTTCACACGAAGAGTGATCCACTTCACCGGTCGGTGGGCGTCCGGCAGCACGGATGCGACCGGGGCGGCCGCACCGCGCCGGCCGTCCTCGACCGCGCCACCGGCATCCGCCCACCGCGCCGTCCACAGGCGGCGACCGGGGGACACGAGGACGGGTGAACCTCCGTCCACAGTGTCCACAGATCGTGTCCACAGGCGGTGGACGACGGCGGCCGGCTGCCTACGCTCCCGCACGTGCACCCCGACCGGGACGATCGCGAGCGCGGCTCGACGCTCCCGTTCGTCCTGGTCTGCTGGCTCGTCGCGGCCCTCATGGCCTTCGGTGCGATCGCCGCCTCCGACGCCTTCCTCGAGCAGCAGGAGGTGCAGTCGGTCTGCGACGGCGCTGCCCTGGCGGCGGCCAACCAGGCCGACGAGGCGGTCGTCTACGCGCACGGGGTGGGCACCGAGCTGCCGCTGACGCGCGCCGCCGCGCAGGCCGCGGTCGGCGACCAGCTCGCCGACGGCGGGACCGCGCTGGACAGCTGGGCGGCCGAGACCGACGGCGCCGAGGTGACCGTGCGCTGCACCCGCCACGTGGAGATCGCCTTCGGCTGGCTCTTCCTCGGCGGGGAGCGGCTCGAGCGCACCGCCGTCTCCAGCGCTCGGGCCCCGACGGCGCCCTGACCCGGACCGGGAACGGCGACGGCCCCCGACCTGGTGGTCGGGGGCCGTCGTACCGCGTGGCGGGTGAAGGATTCGAACCTTCGTAGGCTAAGCCGACGGATTTACAGTCCGCTCCCATTGGCCACTCGGGCAACCCGCCGCGATGGGTACGCGGGAGAGAGTAACAAGCCAGGGGCCCGGCACGTGACGGGTCCCCACCGACGGGCGCCCCGGCGCCCGTCCCGCACGGAGAGGAAACGACATGGCCGACTCATCCTTCGACGTCGTGAGCAAGGTCGACCGCCAGGAGGTCGACAACGCCCTGAACCAGGCGGGCAAGGAGCTCTCCCAGCGGTTCGACTTCCGCGGCACCAACGCGTCCATCGCGTGGGCCGGCGAGGACGGCGTGACGCTGCAGGCGGACACCGAGGAGCGCGTCTCGGCGGCCCTCGAGGTGTTCAAGGAGAAGCTGATCAAGCGGAACATCTCGCTCAAGGTGCTCGACGCCGGCGAACCCCAGGCCTCCGGGAAGTCCTACAAGATCGGCGCGAAGATCAAGCAGGGCATCGAGTCCGACACGGCCAAGAAGATCGCCAAGCTGATCCGCGACGAGGGCCCCAAGGGCGTCCAGGCGCAGATCCAGGGTGACCAGCTCCGCGTGAGCGGCAAGAAGCGGGACGACCTGCAGGCGGTGCAGCAGCTGCTCCGCGGCGCCGACCTCGACGTCGCCCTCCAGTTCGACAACTACCGCTGAACCGCCGGGACGGACGCCGGAGGCCGGGCACCCGGAACCGGGCGGCGGGCGCGGCCCCGGCGCGTCGGGCCGTACCCTCGTGGACCGGCGTCCGTCCCGGCCGCCCGACGACCCGTGGAAGGCCGCAGTGACTGCCCGCAGGAAGATCGCCGCCCTCGGCGGCGCGGTGGCCATCGGCGGCTTCGCCGTCTTCGCGGCGAACTTCGTCCCGCTCAACGAGCGGGCGAGGGTCGACGAGGGGGCGGAGCTGCTCACCGGCTCCCTCGTCGGCGCCGGCTCCAGCGCCCAGCAGGCGGCCATGCAGGGCTGGTCGGCCGGGTTCACCGCCGTCCAGCCCCGGCTGGACGTCAGCTACGACCCGATCGGCTCCGGTGGCGGCCGCGAGCAGTTCCTCGCCGGTGGCACCGACTTCGCCGGGTCCGACGCCGCGTTGGACGCCGACGAGCTCGCCCAGGCCCAGGAGCGCTGCGGGCCGTCCGGCGTCTTCGAGCTGCCCAACTACATCTCCCCCATCGCCGTCGTCTACAACATCGAGGGCGTCGCGGAGCTCAACCTCTCCCCCGGGACCCTCGCCGGGATCTTCGACCAGCGGATCACCACCTGGGACGACCCGGCGATCGCCGCGGACAACCCCGGCACCGCCCTGCCCGCGTTGCCGATCGCCCCGGTGAACCGCGCGGACGAGTCCGGCACCACCGAGAACTTCACCGAGTACCTGGCCGAGGCCGCGGACGGCGCGTGGCCGCACGAGCCCGACGGCAGCTGGCCGGTGCCCGGCGGTGAGGCGGCCCAGGGGAACTCCGGCGTCGTGGCCGCCGTCCGCGGCGGGCAGGGCACCATCGGTTACGCCGACCTGAGCCAGGCGGGCGACCTCGGCATCGCGAACATCGGCGTGGGCGGGGAGTTCGTCGCCCCGTCACCGGAGGCCGCCGCGGCCGTCGTGGAGAACTCCCCGCGCCTGGAGGGCCGCGGTGCGCACGACGTCGTCATCGAGCTGAACCGGGACACCACCGGATCCGGCGAGTACCCGATCGTGCTGGTCAGCTACCACATCGGCTGCATGGAGTACGACGACCCGGCGGTCGCCGACCGGCTGCAGGCCTTCATGAGCTTCGTGGTCAGCCCCGAGGGCCAGCGGGCGGCCGCCGAGGTCGCCGGCTCGGCCCCCATCTCCGACGGCCTCCGGGAGCAGGCGCTGGACGCGATCGACGCGGTCCGCGCGACCTGACCCGGGGCCCGGGCCGATCAGCGCTGGCCGAGCTCGCGGGCCATCTGCTCCAGGCGGGCGATCCGCTGCGGCATGGGCGGGTGGCTCGCGAACAGCGAGGCCAGGCCCTGCCCGCGGAAGGGGTTGGCGATCATCAGGTGGCTCTGGGTGACCAGCCGGTCCTCCTGCGGCAGCGGGCGGGCGGCCGTCCCGCGCTCGATCACCCGCAGGGCGTCGGCGAGCGCCAGCGGGTCCTGCGACAGCTGGGCCCCGGAGGCGTCGGCCTGGTACTCCCGGCTGCGGCTCACCGCCATCTGCACCAGCCCGGCGGCCAGCGGCCCGAGCAGCATGAGCAGCAGGCCGCCGAGGGCGTTGCCGCCGCCCCGGTCCTCGTCCGGGCGGCCACCGAACAACGAGGCGAACATCGCCATGTGCGCGAGGTAGGTGATCACCGTGGCCATCGCGCCGGCGACCGAGCTGATCAGGATGTCGCGGTTGTAGACGTGCGAGAGCTCGTGCGCGAGCACGCCGCGCAGCTGCCGGCGGTCGAGCAGCTCGAGGATGCCCTGGGTGACGCAGACCGCCGCGTTGCGCGGGTTGCGCCCGGTGGCGAACGCGTTGGGCTGGTTGGTCGGGCTGACGTAGAGCCGCGGCATCGGCTGGCGCGCCTCGGTGGCGAGCTCGCGCACCATCGCGTACAGCTGCGGCGCCTGCGTCTCGGTGACCGGGAAGGCCCGCATCGCGCGCAGCGCGAGCTTGTCCGAGTTGAAGTAGGCGTAGCCGTTGACCGCCAACGCGATGACCAGGGCGATGAACAGGCCCCCTCGGCCGCCGATCAGGGCGCCGGCCATGAGGATCAGCCCGCCCATCAGGCCCAGCAGGAGGGCGGTCTTCAGTCCGTTGGTCATGCGTTGCACGACCCGTCCAACGCCGTCCTCGCACCCCCCGTTCCCGGACGGCGGGCGACCGCTCCCCCGGCAGGGGGTGCCCCGTGGAATGACGGGGCGCACGCAGCCGTTGCCCCGGCGGACGCGGTGGGATCCTCACCGCTGCGGCGTGTCCGGTTGCACATCCCGGGCGCGTGGACACGCACGTAACCTCGCCCGGTGGAGGTAGACCGCTGATGACTGGCACCAACCCGACCGTCGCGCCGTCGGGACCGAACGGCGCCCCGGCCAGCCCGGTGCCCACGTCCGCCCCCGGCGGGCTCGTGAAGAGCGTCGTCGAGCTCGACCGCGTGGTGATCCGGCTGGCCGGCGACTCCGGCGACGGCATGCAGCTGACCGGCAACCGGTTCACCAGCGAGACGGCGTCGTTCGGCAACGACCTCAAGACGCTGCCGAACTTCCCCGCCGAGATCCGCGCGCCGACGGGGACCCTGCCCGGCGTCAGCTCCTTCCAGCTGCAGTTCGCCGACCACGACGTCATGACGCCGGGTGACGCCCCGGACGTGCTCGTCGCCATGAACCCCGCCGCGCTCAAGGCCAACCTGGCCGAGCTGCCCGGCGGTGGCCTGCTCATCCTCGACTCCGACGAGTTCACCCCCCGCAACCTCGCGAAGGTCGGCTACGCGACCAACCCGCTCGAGGACGGTTCGCTCGAGGGGTGGCAGACCGTCAGCGTCCCGCTCACCTCGATGACCCTGGACGCGCTCGCGGACTCCGGCCTGGGCAAGAAGGAGGCCGAGCGCAGCAAGAACATGTTCACGCTCGGCCTGCTCAGCTGGATGTACCACCGGCCGACCGAGGGCACCGTCCGCTTCCTCGAGCGCCAGTTCCGCCGCAAGCCCGAGATCGCCGCGGCCAACATCGCCGCGTTCCGCGCCGGCTACAACTACGGCGAGACCACCGAGGCCTTCGCCGTCTCCTACGAGATCAAGCCGGCCCCGATGAAGCCGGGCCGCTACCGGAACATCTCGGGCAACCAGGCCCTGGCGCTGGGGCTCGTCGCCGCCGGCCAGCGCTCCGGGCTGCCGGTGTTCCTGGGCGCCTACCCGATCACCCCGGCCTCGGACATCCTCCACGAGCTCTCCCGCCACAAGGCCTTCGGCGTCCGCACCTTCCAGGCCGAGGACGAGATCGCCGGCATCGGTGCCGCGCTCGGCGCCTCCTTCGGCGGCGCGCTGGGCGTGACGACGACGTCGGGCCCCGGCGTCGCCCTCAAGGCCGAGACCATCGGCCTGGCGGTCATGACCGAGCTGCCGCTGGTCATCGTCGACGTGCAGCGCGGTGGCCCCTCCACCGGGCTGCCCACGAAGACCGAGCAGAGCGACCTGCTGCAGGCGATGTTCGGCCGCAACGGCGAGGCCCCCGTCCCGGTCATCGCGCCGCGCTCCCCCGGCGACTGCTTCGACGCCGCCGTCGAGGCCGCGCGCATCGCGCTCGCCTACCGGACGCCGGTCATGCTGCTGTCGGACGGCTACCTGGCCAACGGGGCCGAGCCGTGGGCGATCCCGGACGCCGACTCGCTGCCCGACCTCAGCGGAGCGGTCGGGTTCGCCACCGAGCCCAACGGCGAGGACGGCGAGTTCCTCCCCTACCTGCGCGACCCCGAGACCCTGGCCCGCGCCTGGGCGATCCCGGGCACCGCCGGGATGCAGCACCGCATCGGCGGGCTGGAGAAGGCCGACCGCACGGGGAACATCTCCTACGACCCGGCCAACCACGACTTCATGACCCGCACCCGCCAGGCGAAGGTCGACGGCATCGCCGCCACGATCCCGCCCACCGACGTCGACGACCCCGACGGCGACGCCCGGGTCGCGGTCATCGGGTGGGGCTCGACCTACGGGCCGATCGGCGCGGCCGCCCGGCGGATCCGGAGCTCGGGCCGCAAGGTCGCCCAGATCCACCTCCGGCACATCAACCCCTTCCCGGCCGACCTCGGCGAGGTGCTGGCCCGGTACGACCGGGTGATCTGCCCGGAGATGAACCTGGGGCAGCTGGCCCTGCTGCTGCGCGCCAGGTACCTGGTCGACGTGCAGAGCCACACGCAGGTGCGCGGCCTGCCCTTCCGCGCGGCCGAGCTGGCCGCGGTGATCCAGGACGCGATCGACACGGTGCAGCCAGCCGCCGTGACCTCCGCAGCTGTGAACGGAGCCCAGCAGTGACCACCGTCGACATCGGCATGCCGGACGCGCCGACCCCCATCGACGCCGCCATCGCCCGCTCGCTCGAGCAGCACGGTCCGAAGCTGACCGAGCTCAAGGGCAAGGACCTCAAGACCGACCAGGAGGTGCGCTGGTGCCCCGGGTGCGGTGACTACGTCATCCTCAACGCCGTCCAGAGCTTCCTGCCGAGCCTGGGCATCGCCCGCGAGGACATGGTCATCGTGTCGGGCATCGGGTGCTCGTCGCGCTTCCCGTACTACATGAACACCTACGGGATGCACTCGATCCACGGGCGCGCCCCGGCGATCGCGACCGGCCTGGCCGCCGCGCGCCCCGACCTGTCGGTCTGGGTGGTCACCGGTGACGGTGACGCGCTGTCCATCGGCGGCAACCACCTGATCCACGCGCTCCGCCGCAACGTCGACATGACGATCCTGCTGTTCAACAACCGGATCTACGGCCTCACCAAGGGCCAGTACTCGCCCACCTCCGAGGTCGGCAAGGTCACCAAGTCGACGCCGATGGGGTCGCTGGACCACCCGTTCAACCCGGTGTCCCTCGCGATCGGCGCGGACGCCACCTTCGTCGGCCGGGCGATGGACTCCGACCGGAAGGGCCTCACCGACGTGCTGCGCCAGGCCGCGGAGCACAAGGGCACGTCGCTGGTGGAGATCTACCAGAACTGCAACATCTTCAACGACGGCGCCTTCGAGCTGCTGAAGGACCCGGCCACCGGCCCGATGTGGACGATCCCGCTGCGGCACGGCGAGCCGCTGGTGTTCGGGCCGGACGGCGCCTCCTGCGTGGTCCGCGACGACTTCGGTGGCCTCCGGGTGGCCGAGACCAACCAGGTCGACGCGGGCGAGATCGTCGTGCACGACGCCACCCGCCAGGACCCGTCGTACGCGTTCGCGCTGTCGCGGCTGTCCACGCAGGACCTCCGCTACACCCCCATGGGCGTGTTCCGGAAGGTCGAGAAGCCCAGCTACGAGGCGATGATGGCCGAGCAGCTGCACGAGGCCCGGCTGCAGGGCCCCGGCGACCTCGACGCGCTGCTCGCCGGCGGCGACACCTGGACCGTGGACTAGATCGACGGGGCGCACCCCGGGGCCCGCGGGCCCCGGGGTGCGCCCGGACGCCCTACCGGCCCGCTTCCGTCCAGGAGGCGGGCCGGTGGCGTCCCCGGGTGGTCGGGGCCGTCGAGGGCGGCGGGTGGCTCAGGGCCGGGCGTGCTCGCGCAGCACCGCGGTGAGCACCGGCAGTGCCCGGCGCAGCTCCTCCCGCGCGGGGGCGGCGAAACCGACGACCAGGCCCGACCGGCGGCCGGCCCCGTGCACCGTGTGCCGGCCCAGCCCGTCCAGCGCGACGCCCCGCGCCGCGGCGGCCGCCCGCACCTCCTCCTCCGCCGCGGGATCCGGCAGCGGCACGAGGACGTGGGCCCCCGCGGCGTCCCCCTCGGCCCGGCAGCCGGCGGCCGCGACCGCGGCCCGCACCTCGTCCGCCCGCGCGACCAGCTCGCGCCGCAGCCGGCGGAGGTGGCGGGCGAGGTCCCCCGAGGCCGCGAACGCCGCGAACACCCGCTGCCCGGCCCGCGCCGGCCGGGTGCCCGTGGCCGTGCGGCGGGCCAGCAGCGCCGCCCGCAGCGGGCCGGGGGCGACGACCCAGCCGACCCCGAGCGTGGGGCTGAGGATCTTCCCGGTCGTGCCCAGGTGCACCACGACGTCGGGCCCCAGCGCGCCCAGCAGCGGCAGCGGCGCGACGTCGTAGCGCAGCTCGCCGTCGTAGTCGTCCTCCAGCACCCACCAGCCCTCGGCGCGGGCCCGTGCCACCAGGGCCAGCCGGCGCGCGGCGGACATCCGCCGGCCCAGCGGGTACTGGTGGGCCGGCGTGCAGTAGACGGCGGCCAGGTCCGGCGGCAGCGCCTCGACGACCAGCCCGTCGTCGTCCACGGCGGCCGGCACGACCTCGAGCCCGGCATCGCGCAGCGCGCCGACGACCCGCTGGTAGCCCGGGTCCTCCACCGCGACCCGGCTGCCGGGCGGCAGGGTCCCGGCCACCTCGCCCACCGCGGCGGAGGTGCCCGCCGTGGCCAGCACGTCGTCGGGCCCCGCGGCCAGCCCGCGGTGGCGCAGCAGGTGCGCCACGACCGCCGACCGGAAGGCCGGGTCCCCGGCCGGCTCCGGGTGGGCGTCGGGTGCGCCGTCGCCGGCGGCCCGCCAGGCCCGGCGCCAGGCCGCCCGGTCCAGCACCTCCAGGCACGGCGACCCGGCGTGCAGGTCGACCAGCGCCGCGACCTCCGGCGGCCGGGTGGCGGGGACCGGGGCCGCCGCCGGGGCCGCCGTCACCGCGCCGAGGACGTAGGTGCCCGCACCGCGGCGCCCGCCGAGCCACCCCTCGGCGAGCAGCTGGTCGTAGGCGGCGACGGGAACGGTGCGGCTCACCCCGAGGGCGGCGGCGAACGCGCGCGTCGAGGGCAGCCGGTCGCCCGGGCGCAGCCTGCCGTCGGCGGCCGCGGAGCGCAGCGCGTCGGCCAGCTGCACCGACAGCGGCCTCCCCGAGCCGCGGTCCAGCAGGACCGGCGGGACGTCGATCACGGCGCTCCTGCCGACGAGGCGAAGTGGACTGGCTGGAATCTAGCGGATTGGCCGTTCCAGCGGTCCACCCGCGTCGCCCAGGATCGACGTCGTGGACTCCGCCGCCCCCCTCTCCCCGACCGCCCGCAGCACCGTGCGCCGGGGCGCGAAGCGCGCCCGCACGGACCGGACCGACCTGCACGCCGTCCTGGACGCCGGGTTGGTCGGCCACCTCGGCGTGCTGCTCGGCCAGGCGCCCGTGGTGCTGCCGACCGGTTACGGCCGGCGCGGCGACACCCTCTACCTGCACGGCTCGACGGGCGCGGCCACGCTGCGGGCAGCCGCGGCGGGGGCGCCGGTCTGCTTCACCGTCACCCACCTGGACGGGATCGTCTACGCGCGCTCGGCCTTCCACCACTCGGTCAACTACCGCTGCGCGGTGGTGCACGGCGCGGCACGGCCCGTGACCGACCCGGACGAGCGGCTGCTCGCCCTGGAGGTGCTGACCGAGCACCTGGCGCCCGGCTCGTGGGCGGCGACCCGCCGGCCCGACCGCAAGGAGCTGGCCGCCACCGCGGTGCTCGCCCTGGACCTCGCCGAGGCGAGCGTGAAGATCCGCACCGGCCCGCCGGGCGACGACGAGCGCGACCTGGCCGGCCCGGTGTGGGCCGGCGTGCTCCCGGTGCGCACGGTGCTGGGCGAGCCGGAGCCGTGCCCGCTCCTGCCGCCGGGCGCCGCGGTGCCGCCGCGGGTGGCGGACCGGGCGCTCAGCCCTGCGGGGTGACGCGCAGCAGCTGGTCCCGGTCGTCGCCGTTGTCGGTGGTGACGTAGAGCGCGCCGTCGGTGCCCTGCTCCAGGGCACGGATGCGCCCGTGCGTCCCGTCCAGCTCGGGCAGCCGGAACTGCTCGACCACCTGCCCCTGGTCGTCCAGCCGGAGCGCCAGCACGTGCTGCCCGCGCAGCGCCCCCAGCAGGAGCAGCCCGTCGTAGTCGCCCCACTGGTCGCCGTCGAGGAAGGTGCCGCCGCTGGGCGCGATCGGCGGGGCGCCCGAGTCCCACACCGCGGGCACCGCGCCCTCGATCGCCGGGTCGGTCATCGGCACGCTCTCGTCGTAGCTGCCGCCACCGTCGGGGTCCCAGCCGTAGTTGCCACCCGGCTGCAGGAGGTTGACCTCGTCGTTGCGATCGGGGCCGTGCTCGACGGAGTACGTCTGGTCCGTGCCCGGCCGGACGGCCAGCCCCTGCACGTTCCGGTGCCCGTAGGTCCAGATGAGGTCCTCCGCGCCGTCGTCCGGGGCGGCGAAGGGGTTGTCCGGCAGCGGCTCACCGGTCGCCGGATCGGCACGGAGCACCTTGCCGGCCAGCGTCCCGAGGTCCTGCGGGGTCGTGCCGACGGCGTTGTCGCCCGTGCCGACGAGCAGCGCCCCGTCCGGCCCGAACGCCAGCCGGCACCCGCCGTGCCGCCCGGAGCCCTGGTTGACCGGGATCCCGCCGATCAGCGGGTCCTCGACCCGGGTGGCGGCGCTCCAGTCGTCCGCGGCGGCCCAGGCGATCACCTCGATCGAGGCACCCTCGCCGCCGGTCACGCCCTGGCAGGTGTAGAACCGCCGGTTCTCCTCGAAGCCCGGGTCCAGCGCCAGCCCCATCAGGCCCGTCTCGCCGGTGGCGAACAGGTCGCCGAGGTCGGCTTGCACCTCCCGGACCGTGCCGTCGGGGAGGACGGCGGTGAAGCCGCCCGCGCGCTCGTCCACCAGCAGCGTGCCGTCCTCGGCCTGGGCGACGTCCCAGGGGTGGTCGAACCCCTCGGCGACCACCTCGACGTCCAGCGACGGGGCGCCGGCGGGGGCCTCGGTGGTCGGTGGCGCGGCGACCGAGCCGGCGTCCCCCTCCGACCCGCCCGAGCAGGCGGTGACGAGGAGGGTCAGCGCGAGCGGACCGGCGAGCGAGGCACCACGCATGCCCCTCCGGTGCCCAGCACCGCTAGCTGGTACGCGTGACCACGTAGTCGCAGAGCGCCGACAGGGCGTCGCGGACGTCGCCGGGCGGCACCCCGTCCAGCCGGGTCCGCGCCCGGTCGGCGTACTCGCGCAGGACGCCGGTGGCGCGCGCCAGCGAGCGCGAGGAGCGCAGCAGCGCCAGCGCCTCGGCGTGCTGCGCGTCGTCGGTGACCGGGCCGGCCACGAGCTCGCGCAGCCGGGCCTCGTCCGGGTCGTCGCCGGCCAGGGCGAACAGCACCGGCAGGGTGGCGATCCCCTCGCGGAGGTCGGTCCCGGGGGCCTTCCCCGAGACGCCGTCGGTGCTGACGATGTCGATGAGGTCGTCGGAGATCTGGAAGGCGACGCCGACCTCCTCGCCGAACTCGGTGAGCGCGGCGACGAGCGCGGCGTCGACCCCGGCGAAGGAGGCGCCGAACCGGGCCGAGGTGGCGACCAGCGAGCCGGTCTTGTCGGCGAGCACCTGCAGGTAGTGGGCGACCGGGTCCTCGCCCGGCTGGGCACCGACGGTCTCCTTGATCTGCCCGGTGACCAGCCGCTCGAAGGTCCGCGCCTGGATGCGCACCGCCTCCGGACCGAGGTCGGCCAGGATGTCGGAGGCCCGGGCGAAGAGCAGGTCGCCGGTCAGGATGGCGATGCTGTTGCTCCACCGGCTGTTGGCGCTGGGCGCCCCCCGGCGCACGGCGGCCTCGTCCATGACGTCGTCGTGGTAGAGCGTTGCCAGGTGGGTCAGCTCGCAGACCACGGCGCCCTGGGTGACCTCCGCGGCGGAGGCGTCGCCCAGCTGCGCGGCCAGGAGCGCCAGCATCGGCCGGAACCGCTTGCCCCCGGCGGCCATCAGGTGCCCGGCCGCCTCCCGCACGAACGGGTGCTCGCTGCCCACGGCGAGGGCCAGCTCGGCCTCCACCCGGGCCAGCCCCGCCGCCAGCGCCTCCCCGAGGTCGCCGTCGGGCAGCCAGGGGCCGATGGTCGACGCCGGGGTGGAGATCCGGTGCCAGACCTCGGGGGGAGTGCCGTCGACTGCGGCACGGGCTCCGGTCATCAACCAACGAAGATAGCCGCCCGCCCGGCGAGGTCGAGCACCGCCCCGGGGACGACCCCGAGCGCGAGGGTCGCCGCCGCGGTCACCGCGAGCACCAGGGTGGTGGGCACGCCGGGCACGCCCACCGTCGGCCCGTCGGCGACCGGCTCGGAGAAGTACATGAGCACGACGACGCGGAGGTAGAAGAAGGCGGCCACGGCGCTGGCCAGCAGCGCGACGACGGCCAGCGGCCAGGCCCCCTGCTCGATCGCCGCCCGGAACACCGCAAACTTCCCGGTGAAGCCCGCGGTGAGCGGGATCCCCGCCAGCGCCAGCAGGAACAGCGTCATCACGGCGGCGGTGATCGGCGAGCGCGCGCCGAGCCCCGCCCACTGCGACAGGTGGCTCGCCTCGCCGTCGCCGTCGCGCACCAGCGTGAGGACGGCGAAGGCCCCGAGCGTGGTGATGCCGTAGGCGAGCAGGTAGAACATCGTCGCCGCGAGCCCCGAGCCGGTGCCGGCCGCGCCCAGGCCGATGACGCCGGTGAGCAGGAAACCGGCGTGCGCGACCGACGAGTAGGCCAGCATGCGCTTGAGGTCGGTCTGGGTGAGCCCGAGGACCGCGCCCACGACCATGGACACGATCGCGGCGGCGTAGACCAGCGGTCGCCAGGTCCACTCCGCGGTGCCGAAGGCGACGTACAGCAGGCGGAGGATCGCGCCGAAGGCCGCGACCTTGGTGCAGGCGGCCATGAACGCCGTCACCGCGGTCGGGGCGCCCTGGTAGACGTCGGGGGTCCAGGTGTGGAACGGGGCCACGCTGGCCTTGAAGAGCAGCCCGACGACGAGCAGCGCCAGCCCGAGGACCAGCAGCACCCCCCCGCCGTCGGTGCCCACCGCCTCGCGGACCTCGCTCAGGCGGACGCTGCCTGCGGCCCCGTAGACCAGGGCCAGGCCGTAGAGGAAGAAGGCCGAGGCGAAGGCGCCCAGCAGGAAGTACTTGACGGCCGCCTCCTGGGACAGCAGCCGGCGCCGGCGGGCCATGCCGCTGATCAGGTACAGCGGGAGGCTCAGCACCTCGAGGGCCACGAACATGACCAGCAGGTCGTTGGCCGCGACGAACAGCATCATGCCGCCGATCGCGAAGGTCGCCAGCGGGTAGACCTCGGTCTGCACCCGCGGCACGGTGGCCAGCTCCCGGTCGCGCGGGCTGCCGGCGGGGACGGCCGCGCTCACCACGAACGCCGAGCGCGCCGGGTCCAGCGACCGCTCGGCGAACAGCAGGAGGGACAGCGCGCCCAGCCCGGCGATCGTCGCCTGCAGGAACAGGGCGGCGCCGTCGACGGCGAGGGCCCCGACCGCGGTCACCTCGCGGGCGCCCGCGAGCAGCACCGTCGCGGCCAGCGCGCCGAGGGTGCCCACCAGCGCGAGCCCCACCTGGACCGGGTGCCGCACCGACCGCGGCACGAAGGCCTCGACCAGGATCCCGGCGCAGGCCGCGCCGAACACCAGCAGCAGGGGGGACAGCGCCCCCCAGGAGATGTCGGGTGCCTCGATCATCAGTCGGTCCCTCCGGAGGCGCCCATGTCGTCGAGGGTGGCGACGACGGCCGGTTCGATCAGGTCGATCAGCGGCTGCGGGTAGAAGCCGAGCACGAGGATCAGCGCCACCAGGGGCGCGACCACGGCCAGCTCGCGCCGGCCGAGGTCGGCGACGCGCAGCGAGCGGTGCGGGGCGGTGCGCGTGGCGGTCGCGGTCGCGCCACCACCACCGGCGGGCAGGGGCTCGGCCGGGTCCTCCTGCAGCAGCACGCCGCGGGCCGGCCCGTGCATGGTCCGCTGGTACATCAGCAGCACGTAGAGGGCGGCCAGGATGATGCCGAGCGTCGCCAGCACCGTGAACACCGGGCGCTCGGGGAACGAGCCGATCAGCACGAGGAACTCGCTGACGAAGCTGTTGGTACCCGGCAGGGCCAGCGAGGCGAGGCCGGCCACCAGGAAGGCGCCGGCCAGCAGCGGTGCCTTCGCCGCCACCCCGCCGTAGTCGGCGATCCGGCGGGAGCCGCCGCGGGCGATGAGCATGCCGACCACCAGGAACAGCAGGCCGGTCGCCAGGCCGTGGTTGACCATGTAGAGCACCGCACCGGTGCCGGCCTCGGTCGTGAAGGCGAAGATGCCCAGCGCGATGAAGCCGAAGTGCGAGATCGAGGTGTAGGAGACCAGCCGCTTCATGTCGCTCTGCCCCATCGCCAGCAGCGCGGCGTAGAGGATGCCGACCACCGCCAGCACCAGCACGAAGGGGGCGTAGAAGCGGGACGCGTCGGGGAACAGCGGCAGGCAGTAGCGCAGGAAGCCGAAGGTGCCCACCTTGTCCAGCACGCCCACCAGCAGCACCGCGCCGCCGACCGGGGCCTCGGCCCCGGAGTCGGGCAGCCAGGTGTGGAAGGGCACCAGCGGCGCCTTGATCGCGAACGCGATGAAGAAGCCGAGGAACAGCAGCCGCTGGACGTCGGGGTCGATGTCCAGCCGCGTCAGGGTGTCGAAGGCGAAGGTGCCCTCGCCGAGGACGGCGGCGCTCACCACGTAGAGGCCGATCACCGAGGCCAGCATGACCAGCCCGCCGACCAGGCTGTAGACGAAGAACTTGACCGCCGCGTACTGCCGGCGCGGCCCGCCGAAGCTGCCGATCAGGAAGTACATCGGGACGAGCATCGCCTCGAAGAACACGTAGAACACCAGCACGTCGGTGGCGACGAAGACGCCCACCATCATCGCCTCGAGCAGCAGCAGCCAGGCGAAGAACACCCGCACCGGGCGGTGCCCGCCGTCGGCCTCGTGCCAGGAGGCCGCCACGACCAGCGGCACGAGGACACCGACCAGCAGCACCATCACCAGCGCGATGCCGTCGACGCCGAGGGCGAAGTCGGAGCCGAAGTCGGGGATCCAGGGCACCGAGGTGGTGAGCTGGAACCGCGGCCCGCCCGCGTCGAAGGCCAGCGTCGTCAGCACGGCCAGGAGCAGCACCACCAGGCTCACGCCCAGGGCCACCTGCTTGGCCAGCAGCGCCCGCTCGCGGGGCAGGGCCGCGACCACCGCCGCCCCGATCGCCGGCACGGCGATCATCGCCAGCAGCCAGGGGAAGTCGCTCACCGCAGCACGTCCTCTCCGAAGTACCCGTCGGCGCTCCCGACCACCAGCGCGCTCATCCCGCGGTCACCGCCAGCAGGGCCCCGGCCACGACGACCGCGCCGCCGAGCATGCCCAGGGCGTAGCTGCGCACGAAGCCGGTCTGGGCCCGGCCCAGCCGCGACGAGGAGCCACCCAGCCCCGCGGCCAGGCCGTTGACCGCGCCGTCGACACCGCGGTTGTCCACCCACACCAGCGCGCGGGTGAGCCACTGGCCGGGGCGCATGAACAGCGACTCGTTGACCGCGTCGGCGTAGAGCGCGTTGCGGGCCGCGCGGGTAACCGGCGAGACCCGGACCGGCGCGGTGACCGGCACCTCGCGGCGGCCGACGAACAGCCAGGCGGCGAGCACGCCGAGCAGCATCACCAGGGTGACGACCAGGCCGATCACGGCGGGGGCGACCACGTGCTCGGCCTCGGCCGGCTCGCCGAACACCGGCTCCAGCCAGCCCGACAGCGGGGCGGCCGAGACCAGCAGCGCACCCGAGGCGACCGACCCGACGGCCAGCACCACCATGGGCGCGGTCATCACCGGCGGCGCCTCGTGCGGGTGGACACCCTCCTCCCACCGGGCGCGGCCGAAGAAGGTCATCAGCATGAGCCGGGTCATGTAGAAGGCGGTCAGCCCGGCACCGAGCACCGCCACGCCGCCGAGCACCCAGCCCCAGACGTCGTCGCGGTCCAGCGCCGCCTCGATGATGGCGTCCTTGGTGTAGTAGCCGGAGAGGAACGGGAAGCCGATCAGCGCCAGGTAGCCCAGGCCGAACGTCGCGAAGGTGATCGGCAGCCTGTTCCACAGCGCCCCGAACCGGCGCATGTCCACGGAGTCGTCCATCGCGTGCATGACCGACCCGGCGCCGAGGAACAGCCCGGCCTTGAAGAAGCCGTGGGCGAGCAGGTGGGCGAGCCCCGCGACGTAGCCGGCCGGCCCCAGGCCGACGGCGAGGAACATGTAGCCGATCTGGCTCACCGTCGAGTAGGCCAGCACCTTCTTGATGTCGTCGTACGCGCAGCCGGCGATCGCCCCGATCAGCAGGGTCAGCGCACCGACGGCCAGCACCACCGCCCGCGCGGTCGGCGTCAGGTCGTAGATCGGCGCCGAGCGGGCGATGAGGTAGACGCCGGCGGTGACCATGGTGGCCGCGTGGATAAGCGCCGAGACCGGGGTGGGGCCCTCCATGGCGTCGGGCAGCCACGCCTGCAGCGGGAACTGGCCCGACTTGCCGCAGGCCCCGAGCAGCAGCAGGAGCCCGATCGCGGTGATCGTCCCCCCGGCGAGGGTGCCCACCGTGCCGAAGACGCCCGCGTAGGAGGTCGTCCCCAGCTGGGCGAACATGATGAAGATCGCCAGGGCCAGGCCGACGTCGCCGACCCGGTTCATGATGAACGCCTTCTTGGCCGCGGTCGCCGCGCCGGGGCGGGTGTACCAGAAGGCGATCAGCAGGTAGGACGCCAGGCCGACGCCCTCCCACCCGACGTAGAGGGCGACGAAGCTGTTGCCGAGGACGAGCAGCAGCATCGCCGCGACGAAGAGGTTCAGGTAGGCGAAGAACCGGCGGCGGCCCGGGTCGTGCGCCATGTAGCCGATCGAGTAGACGTGGATCAGCGAGCCGACCCCGGTGATCAGCAGGACGAAGACGGCCGACAGCGGGTCGAAGAGCAGCCCGGCGGTGACGTCGAGCTCGCCGGTGGCGACGAAGGTGAACAGCTCGACGTCGGCCGGCGCCCCGTCCTGGCCGGCCAGCTGCAGCGTGCACAGGACGGCCAGCACGAAGGCGGTGGCGACCGTCGCCGTCCCCAGCAGGTGGCCCCAGCGGTCCGTGCGGCGGCCGCCCAGCAGCAGCACCGCGGCGCCGGCCAGCGGCAGCGCGATGAGCAACCAGGACCAGCCGAGCAGCCCGTCCGCGGGCAGCGTCTCAGACACAGGTGTCCCCGTCTCGCCGTCAGTACTTCAGCAGGTTGGCGTCGTCGATCGAGGCGGACCTGCGGGTCCGGTAGATCGACATGATGATCGCGAGACCGACGACCACCTCGGCGGCGGCGACGACCATGACGAAGAGCGCGATGATCTGCCCGTCGATGGTGCCGGTGGACCGCGCGAAGGTGATCAGCGTCAGGTTGACGGCGTTGAGCATCAGCTCGACGCACATGAACACCACGATCGCGTTGCGCCGCACCAGGACGCCGACGGCGCCGATGGTGAACAGGATCGCCGCGAGCACCAGGTAGTAGGAGAGGTTCACCGGTGCTCACCGACCTCGCGGCCGCCCGGGGTGTCGCTGAGCGTGGGGTCCAGCGCACCCAGCGCGGCGTCCGGGGAGCCGAGCTGGTGCCGGCCGGCGCCCCGTGGGAGCCGCTCCACCTGCTGGGGCTCGATCCCGGTGGCGAGGCTGTCCTCCGCGATGCTGCCGTCGGGCAGCGCGCCGGGCGCGGCCACCGACGTCGCCCGCGCGTAGACGCCGGGGCCCGGGAGGGTCTGCGGCCGGTCGGTGAGGAAGCGCGCCCGCGACAGCTCCTTCTGACCGCTGCGGCTGCCGGGCGCCCGCTCGACCTGCGTGAAGACGAGCGCGCCGACGGCGGCGACGATCAGCAGCGCCCCGGTGACCTCGAAGGCGAGCAGGTAGCGGGTGTAGAGCAGGGCAGCGATCGCCTCGACGTTGCCGGCCGCCGGCCCGCCCGGTCCGGCCTGCACCGCCTCCAGCCCCACCACGGGCAGGTCCTGGGTCGCCCGGGCGATGCCGGCACCGACGAGCGCGGCGAACCCGATGCCCAGCAGCGTCGCCGCCACGCGCTGCCCACGGAGGGTCTCGACCACCGAGTCCGAGGAGTCCCGGCCGACGAGCATCAGCACGAAGAGGAACAGGATCATGATCGCGCCGGTGTAGACGATGATCTGGACGGCACCGAGGAAGGGCGCGGACTGGACGACGTAGAAGACGCCCAGCGAGAGCATCGTCAGCACCAGCCAGAGCGCGGAGTGCACGGCGTTGCGGCTGAGCACCATGCCCAGCGCGCCGGCCAGCGCGACCGGGCCGAGGATCCAGAAGACGACCGCCTCCCCGGTGCCGATGACGACCGCGGCATCCGGCGTCACGACCGGACCTCCGGTTCGCGCACGTAGTAGTCCTTCTCGTCGTCGCCGAGCCGCATCGCGTGCGGGGGCGCCTCCATGCCGGGCAGGAGCGGGGCCATGAGCTGCTCCTTGGTGTAGATCAGGTCGCGGCGGTTGTCGTCGGCCAGCTCGAAGTCGTTGCTCATGGTCAGCGAGCGGGTCGGGCAGGCCTCGACGCACAACCCGCAGAAGATGCAGCGCAGGTAGTTGATCTGGTAGACCGCGCCATACCGCTCACCGGGCGAGTAGCGGGCGTCCTCGGTGTTGTCGCCGCCCTCCACGTAGATGGCGTCGGCGGGGCAGGCCCAGGCGCACAGCTCGCAGCCGACGCACTTCTCCAGCCCGTCGGGGTGCCGGTTGAGCACGTGCCGCCCGTGGTAGCGCGGCTTGGTCACCTTCGGCTCGAACGGGTACTGCTCGGTGGTCACCGTCCGGAACATCTGCGCGAACGTGACCCCGAAGCCCTGGGCGGGCGCCGGCACCAGCTTGTCGCGCAGCCCGGGCCGGTCGACGTGGCGCGCGGGCGTCGCACCCGCGGGGCGGTCCACCTCGGCGCCCACCCGCGGGGCGGGGGCCCGCTCGCCGCTGCGGTCGTCACTCATCGCCGTCCTCCTGGGAAGTGGTCGGGCTCGTGCGCCGCCCGGTGCCGACGACCGCGCCGTCGGTGGCGACCGGCTCGCGGCGCAGCCTCGGGGAGGGCGGCACCACGAGGTCCATCGGCGGGACGGGGAAGCCGCCCTCGGACCGGCTGGGGGTGCCGGCCGGGCGCCGCCCCCCGCCGGCCGGCGGCAGCACCTCGGGCTCGGGGTCGGCGGCGTGCACGCCCCCGGCCGCGGCGTCCTCGGCCATGAGCCGGGTGTCCCGGTTGGCCGAGCGGCCGGCGAACGCCAGGCCGAGCAGCACCAGGACCGCGACGGGGACGCCGACGAACAGCGCCACCTGGCCGGTGGAGAGGTCCGCCTCGCGGGAGAGGGTCCGCATCGTGGCGACGACGAGGATCCACACCAGCGCGACCGGGACCAGCACCTTCCACCCGAACCGCATGAACTGGTCGTAGCGCAGCCGGGGCAGGGTGCCGCGCAGCCAGATGAAGACGAACAGCGCGGCCACGACCTTGAGGAAGAACCACAGCAGCGGCCACCAGCCGCTGTTGGCGCCGTCCCAGATCGAGATCGGCCAGGGCGCCCGCCAGCCCCCGAGGAAGAGGGTCGCCGCCAGCGCGGAGACCGTGACCATGTTGATGTACTCGGCGAGGAAGAACAGCGCGAACTTCAGCGACGAGTACTCGGTGTGGAAACCGCCGACGAGCTCGCTCTCGGCCTCGGGGAGGTCGAAGGGCGCGCGGTTGGTCTCGCCGACGACCGCGATCGCGTAGATGACGAAGGAGACCGGCAGCAGGACGGCGTACCAGCTGGGGCCGGTGAACTCCCACCCGAAGAGGGAGACCTCGTTGCCGTCGGCCTGGGCCGCCACGATCTCCGAGGTCGACATCGACCCGGCGTAGAGGAAGACCGCGACGATCGAGAGCCCCATCGCGATCTCGTAGCTGATCATCTGGGCGGCGCTGCGCATGCTGCCCAGCAGCGGGTAGGTCGAGCCCGAGGCCCAGCCGCCGAGCACGATGCCGTAGATGCCCATGGCCGACATGGCCAGGATGATCAGCACGCCGATCGGGGCGTCGGTCAGCTGCAACGGCGTCTGCTCGCCGAAGATGCTCACCACCGGCCCCATCGGGATGACCGAGAAGGCGACGAACGCCGGGATGGTCGCGATCACCGGGGCCAGGAAGTAGACCGGCTTGTCCGCCAGCGCCGGCATGATGTCTTCCTTGAACGCCAGCTTCAGCCCGTCGGCGAGGCTCTGCAGGGAGCCGCGCGGCCCGACGCGGTTGGGGCCGACCCGCTGCTGCATGCGGGCGACGACCTTGCGCTCGAGGACGATGGCGAACAGCGTCATCAGCACCAGGACGGCGAAGACGCCGACCACCTTGATCAGCACGATCCACCAGACGTCCTGGCCGAACTCGGCCAGCGTCGGCTGCTCGGGCGAGGCCCACGGAGTCATCGCGCGTCCCCCAGCGGGTGCGTCGTGGCGCCGGCCGGCACCGGGGCGGCCGACAGCCGGACGACGCCGCCGGGCCCGGTGCCCAGCGTCGTCCGCACCTCGCTGCCGGGTGAGCGCATGGGCAGCCACACCACCTGGTCGGGCATCTCGGTGACCGCCACCGGGAGGCTGATCGAGCCGGTCGCCCCGCTCACGGTCAGCCGGTCGCCGTCGGTGAGGCCCAGGCGGGCGGCGGTGCCGGCGCCGACGCGGGCCACCGGGGGCCGGGCGGTGCCGGCGAGCTCCGGCTCGTCGCGCTGCAGCGTGCCGACGTCGAGCAGCTGGCGCCAGGAGGCGAGCACCGCCTCGTCCTCCCGCAGCGCCGGTGCGCCCGGCGCGGCGACGTCGGGGAGCTCGCCGCCGGCGGCCGAGCGGCGGACGCCCAGGCTCGCGAGCGCGGCCCGTGCGACCTCGGGCGCGGGGAGGCGCAGGTCCACGCCCATCGCGTCGGCGAGCCCGTGCAGCACCCGGCCGTCGCCGAGCTGCCCGGTGCCGTGCAGCGTGGCGTCGAAGGACCGTCGCCGGCCCTCCCAGTCCAGGTAGCTCCCGGCCTTCTCCGGCGCCGCCGCCACCGGCAGGACGACGTCGGCGCGCTCGGTCACCTCCGTCGGGAACATCTCCAGGCTCACCACGAACGAAGCGGCGTCCAGCGCCGCCAGCGCCAGCGCGGGGTCGGGCAGGTCCGCGGGGTCGACGCCGCCGACGAGCAGGCCGGGCAGCCGGCCGGCGCGGGCGGCGGCGAGGATGCCGGTGAGGTCGCGGCCGGGCGCGGCGGGCACCGCGTCGGGGTCCACGCCCCACACCGCGGCCACCTCCGCGCGCGCGGCGGGGTCGTCGACGGCGCGACCACCGGGCAGCAGCGTGGGCAGGGCGCCGACCTCCACGGCGCCCCGCTCCCCGGCCCGGCGGGGCACCCAGGCCACGCGGGCACCGGTCGCCCGGGCCAGCGCCAGCAGCGCGGTCAGGGCACCGGGGGCCTCGGCGAGGCGCTCGCCGGCGAGCAGCACCGCCCCGGGCTGCCGGAGGGCGTCGACCGCGGGCCCGCCCCAGCTCCCCTCGGCGAGCGCGTGCAGCGAGCGGGCCTCGGCGCCCGGCAGGGTGGTGAGCACCGTGGCCTGCAGCTTCTCGGCCGCGCGGGTGGCGAAGGGCGCGAGGTCGAACACGGCGAGGCCGCCGGTGCGCACGGCCCGCCGCAGGCGGAGGAAGAGGATCGGCGACTCCTCCTCGGGCTCCAGCCCGGCGAGCAGCACCGCCGGGGCGGACCCGAGGTCCTCGTAAGTCACCGCTCCCGTCGCGGGACCGGTGCCGGCCACGACCGCGGCGAGGAAGGCGAGCTCCTCGGGCGAGTGCGCGCGGGCCCGGGCGTCGACGTCGTTGGTGCCCAGCGCCACCCGGGCGAAGGTGGCCCAGGCGTAGGCGTCCTCGACCGTGAGCCGGCCGCCGGGCAGCACGCCGACGCCGCCCTCGGCGCGGGCCCGCCGCAGTCCGTCGGCCGCCACCGCCCACGCCTCGGGCCAGGACGCCGGCTCGAGCACACCGTCGCGCCGCACCATGGGCGTCATCAGCCGCTCGTTGGCCGTGGCGTAGCGGAAGGCGTAGCGGCCCTTGTCGCAGGTCCACTCCTCGTTGACCGCCGGGTCGTCCCCGGCCAGCCGGCGGGTGACCTTGCCGCGCCGGTAGTCGGTGCGCATCGCGCAGCCGGAGGCGCAGTGCTCGCAGACGCTGGGCTCGCTGCGCAGGTCGAACGGGCGGGCGCGGAACCGGTACTGCGCGCTGGTGAGCGCCCCGACCGGGCAGATCTGGGTGGTGTTCCCGGAGAAGTAGGAGGAGAAGGGCTCGTCCTCGTAGATCGCCACCTGCTCCAGCGCACCGCGCTCGAACAGCTCGATGAACGGGTCACCGGCGATCTGCTGGGAGAACCGGGTGCACCGCGCACAGAGCACGCAGCGCTCGCGGTCGAGCAGGATCTCGCTGCTGATCGGCAGCGGCTTGGGGTAGGTGCGCTTCTCGTCGACGAACCGGCTCTCGGCCCGGCCGTTGCTCATCGCCTGGTTCTGCAGCGGGCACTCGCCGCCCTTGTCGCAGACCGGGCAGTCCAGCGGGTGGTTGATCAGCAGCAGCTCCATGGTGCCCTGCTGCGCCTTGTCGGCGACCGGGCTGGAGAGCTGGGTCTTCACGACCATGCCGTCGGTGACGGGCATCGTGCAGGAGGCGGCGGGCTTGCGCTGGCCCTCCACCTCGACGAGGCACTGCCGGCAGGCGCCGACGGGCTCGAGCAGCGGGTGGTCGCAGAACCGCGGGATCTGGATCCCGACCATCTCGGCGGCGCGGATGATCAACGTCCCCTTCGGGACCGCGACGTCGAACCCGTCGATCGTGCAGTGCACCGCGTCCGGCGGGGTGTGCGGGCCGGGTGCGCCCGGCGGGACGGCCGGCGCGGGCTGGGGGCTGGTGGGGGTGAGGGACATCAGGCGGCTCCGGCCGTGACGGGCTCGATCGGCAGGCGGGTCCGGCCGAGCCGGGCCTGCTCCTCGGGGGGCAGCAGCGCGACGTAGTCGTCCCTGAAGTACTTCAGCGAGCTGGTGATGCAGCTCGTGGCGCCGTCACCGAGCGCGCAGAACGAACGACCGAGGATGTTGTCGCAGGTGTCCAGCAGGATCTCCAGGTCCTCCGCGCGGCCGCGGCCGTGCGCGATCCGCTCCAGGACCTGCACCAGCCAGTAGGTGCCCTCCCGGCAGGGCGTGCACTTGCCGCAGCTCTCGTGCGCGTAGAACTCGGTGAACCGCAGGGTGGCCTCGACGATCGAGTCGGTCTCGTCGAACACCATGAGCGCGGTGGTGCCGAGCATGGAGCCCGCAGCCGCCACCGAGTCGAAGTCCAGCGGCACGTCGAGGTGCTCGGCGGTGAAGTACGGCGTCGACGAGCCGCCCGGCGTCCAGAACTTCAGCTCGTGCCCGGGGCGGACGCCGCCGGCCATCTCCAGGAGCTCGCGCATCGTCGTCCCCATGGGGGCCTCGTACTGGCCCGGCCGCACCACGCGGCCCGACAGCGAGTAGATCTTCGGTCCGGGTGACTTCTCCGGCCCGAACGCCTTGAACCACTCGGCGCCGCCGCGGACGACGAACGGCACGCTGGCCAGCGTCTCGACGTTGTTGATCACCGTCGGGGCGCCGTAGAGGCCGGCGACGGCGGGGAACGGCGGCTTGAGCCGGGGCTGGCCGCGGTAGCCCTCCAGCGAGTCCAGCAGCGCCGTCTCCTCGCCGCAGATGTAGGCGCCGGCGCCGGCGTGCACCACCAGCTCCAGGTCGTAGCCCGAGCCGAGGATGTCGGTGCCGAGGTAGCCGGCCGCGTAGGCCTCGCCGACGGCGTTGAGCAACCGCCGGTGGGCGTGCACGGCCTCGCCGCGGACGTAGATGACGGCGAACGCCGAGCGGATGGCGTAGGCGGAGATGATGACGCCCTCGATGAGCGAGTGCGGGTCGGCCATCATCAGCGGGAGGTCCTTGCAGGTGCCGGGCTCCCCCTCGTCGGCGTTGACCACCAGGTACTTGGGCATCGCCGCCGGGCCGGTCGGCTCCTCCCCCGGCTTCGGCTGCGGGATGAAGCTCCACTTCATGCCGGTCGGGAAGCCGGCGCCGCCGCGGCCGCGCAGCCCCGACTCCTTGACCATGGTCACCAGCTCGTCGGGCGCCATCGACAGCGCCGTGCGCAGCGCCGAGTAGCCGTCGAGCCGCTCGTAGGTCGACAGCCGCCACGAGTTCTCGGCGCCCCAGCGGGAGGTGAGGACGGGGGTGAGGGGCATCGGTCAGCGCCTCCGCTTCGGTGCTCGGCCCTGGATGGTGCGGGAGGGCCCGTCGGAGCCCTCACCGGCCGGCGGCGGGACGTCGGGCGCCTGGTCGCCGGTGCCGGGCTCCGCGCCCGCGGGCGTCTCGGTCCCGGTGCGGCCGTCGGGGAGCCGCCGGCCGGCGGGCTCGGGGGCGTCGGGGTGGGAGCCGGCGGCGCCGGCCTCCTCCGCCGGGGTGTCCGCGGCGGCGACGCGCGCGTCCGCGGCCTCCTGCCCGGGGGTCTCGCCGGTGGTCCCCGACGGGCGGACGGTCTCGCGCGGCTCGACCGCGTCCGCCGGCCGGGGCTCCGGCCCCTGCATCGGGGGCGCGGACTCGCCCCGCTCGGCGGCCAGCCGCAGCCCGCGCAGGGTGGGCCCGTACTCGCCGGGGGCGTCGACGGCGGCGGCCGCGGCGGCCTCGTCGGCGTGCTGGGAGAACCCGGCGAGCTGGCGGGAGACACCGCGGAAGTCGGTCAGCGGGGCGCCGCGGGTGGGTAGCGGCTTCTCGCCCCGGCGCAGCGCGGCGACCAGGGCGCGGGCGCTCTCGACGTCCTGCTGGTCGTAGAACTCGTAGTCGACGGTGACCACGGGCGCGTAGTCGCAGGCCGCGAGGCACTCGGCGTGCTCGAGGGTGATCGAGCCGTCGGCGGCGGTCTCGTCGTGGTGCACGCCGAGGTCGGCCGAGAGCGCGTCCATGATCCGCTGCCCGCCCAGTACGGCGCACAGCGTGTTGGTGCAGACGCTGACCAGGTGCCGTCCGGTCGGGCGGCGCTTGTACATCGTGTAGAACGTCGCGACCGCGCCGACCTCGGCCTTGGTCAGCCGCAGCTCCTCGGCGCACAGGGCGACGCCCTCGGGCGTCACGTAGCCCTGGTAGCTCTGCACCAGGTGCAGCATCGGCAGCAGCGCCGACCGGGCCACCGGGTAGCGGGCGATGATGTCCCGCGCCTCGAGGCGGGCGCGCTCGGGCAGCGGCGGCACCTCGGCGAGGGAGCCGGCGTCGACCGGGCTGGAGTCCAGCCCGGTCACCGCCGTCCCCTCGGGGCTGCCTGGCAGTGCGCTCACGTCATCTCCTCGCTGGCGCTCGTCGACACCGCTCGCGGCGCTGCCGTGCTCCTGGGCGAACTCGCACGCTCGTTCACCTGTCCACTCCCCCCATCACGGGGTCGATCGAGGCGATCGCGGCGATGACGTCGGCGATCATGCCGCCCTCGCTCATCGCCGCCGTGGCCTGCAGGTTCACGAAGCTGGGGTCGCGCACGTGGACGCGCCACGGGCGGGTGCTCCCGTCGCTGACGACGTGGTAGCCGAGCTCGCCGCGCGGGGACTCGACCGGCACGTACACCTGGCCCGCCGGCACCCGGAAGCCCTCGGTGACCAGCTTGAAGTGGTGGATCAGGGCCTCCATCGACTGGCCCATGATGTGCGCGACGTGCTCGTGGGAGTTGCCCATGCCGTCGGGGCCGAGGGAGAGCTGCGCCGGCCAGGCGATCTTCCTGTCCTCCACCATCACCGGGCCCGGCTCCAGCCGGTCGAGCGCCTGCTCGATGATCCGCAGCGACTCGTTGACCTCGGCCATGCGGACGAGGTAGCGGCCCCAGGCGTCGCAGGTGTCCGCGGTCGGCACCTCGAAGTCGTAGGTCTGGTAGCCCAGGTAGGGCTCGACCTTCCGCAGGTCCCAGGGCAGCCCGGCGGCACGCAGCACCGGCCCGGTGACGCCGAGCGCGACGCAGCCGGTGACGTCGAGGTAGCCGACGTCCTTGAGCCGGCGCTGCCAGATCGGCTGGCCGGTCAGCAGCCGGTGGAAGTCGGCGACCCGCTTCGGGAAGAACTCGAGGAACTCGCGGATGTGCTCGACGGCGCCCTCGGGCAGGTCCTGCGCCAGCCCGCCGGGGCGGATGTAGGCGTGGTTCATCCGCAGGCCGGTGATCTCCTCGAGCAGGTCGAGGACGAGCTCCCGCTCGCGGAAGCCGTTCGTCATGCCGGTCAGGGCGCCCATCTCCATGCCGAAGGTGGCCAGGGCGACCAGGTGCGAGGCGATCCGGTTGAGCTCCATGACCAGCACGCGGATGGTCTGGGCGCGCGGCGGGGCCTCGACGCCGAGCAGCTTCTCCACCGCGAGGCAGTAGCCGGCCTCGTTGAACAGCGGCGAGAGGTAGTCCATGCGGGTCACGAAGGTCGTGCCCTGCACCCAGTTGCGGTACTCGGTGTTCTTCTCGATGCCGGTGTGCAGGTAGCCGATGACGACCCGCGCCTTGGTGACGGTCTCGCCCTCGAGGTCGAGGACCAGCCGGAGCACGCCGTGGGTGGACGGGTGCTGCGGGCCCATGTTGACGACGAGGCGCTCCTCGCCGTGCGGATCGGCCCCGAGGGTGACGTCCCAGTCCCCGCCGGTGACGGTGTAGACGCGGCCCTCGGTGGTCTCCCGCGAACCCGCGTACGGGTCGGCGGGGTCGTAGGTGGTGCTCATCGACGCCCCTCCTCGGTCACCGGTAGGCCCGTCGCGTGTCCGGCGGCGGGATCGTCGCGTCGTGGTACTCCACCGGGATCCCGCCGAGCGGGTAGTCCTTGCGCTGCGGGAAGCCGTCCCAGTCGTCGGGCATGAGGATCCGGGTCAGCGCCGGGTGGCCGTCGAAGACGACGCCGAACATGTCGTAGGCCTCCCGCTCGTGCCAGTCCGCCGTCGGGTAGACCCCGGTGACCGACGGGACGTGCGGGTCCTCGGCGCTCACCGCCACCTCCAGCCGGATGCGGCGCCGGTAGGTCATCGACGTCAGGTGGTAGACGACGTGCAGCCGGGGCCGGCCGGGCGCGACGGCGGGGCCGCCGCTGTCGAGGTAGTCGACGCCGGAGACGCTGCTGCACAGCTCGAAGCGCAGCGCCTCGTCGTCGCGCAGCGCCTGCACCAGGGTGAGCAGGTGCTCGCGCGCCACGAAGTAGGTGATCTCACCGCGGTCGACCAGCACGCGCTGCACCGCGGCCGCGTAGGTGCCCTCGCCGACGGCGTCGATCAGCGCGTCGGTGACCTCGTCGAACCAGCCGCCGTAGGGGCGGTCGGTCGAGTGCAGCACGACCGCACCGCCCGGCTCGACGCGGACGAGGCCGCCGAAACCGGAGGTGTCGCCGCTGCCGGTGACGCCGAACGCGCCCTTCCGGAAGCCCCCCGCGGGCGCCGTGCTGGCGTCGTACCCGGCCTCCTCGCGACCGGGGACGACCGCCCCGCCGTCGTTGCTCACCGGGCACCCCTCTCCCCGGGCAGCAGGACGGCGTTGCCGCCGCGCTGCTCGATGGCGAACTGGCCGGTGCGGCCCTGGGCGGCCGCCTCCTCGTAGGCGCGGCGCTGCTGCTTGTCCACGCGCACGGTCGAGGGCATCTCGACGAGCAGGTCGCGCGCGGTGCCCTCCTCGCGGGCCCGCTCGAGCTCCCGCGCCCGCTTGGGGCCCAGCGGCTCGTGCTGGATCTTGTGGTGCAGCTTGAGGATGGCGTCCATGAGCATCTCCGGCCGCGGCGGGCAGCCGGGCAGGTACATGTCCACCGGGACGACGTGGTCGACGCCCTGGACGATCGCGTAGTTGTTGAACATGCCGCCGGAGCTGGCGCACACGCCCATCGCCAGCACCCAGCGCGGCTCGGGCATCTGGTCGTAGATCTGCCGCAGGACCGGGGCCATCTTCTGGCTGACCCGCCCGGCGACGATCATCAGGTCGGCCTGCCGGGGCGAGGCCCGGAAGACCTCCATGCCGAAGCGGGCCAGGTCGTAGCGGCCGGCGCCCGAGGCCATCATCTCGATCGCGCAGCAGGCCAGGCCGAACGTCGCCGGCCACAGCGACGACTTGCGGGTCCAGTTGACCAGCTTCTCGACGCTGGTCAGCAGGACGCCGCTGGGCAGCTTCTCCTCGAGTCCCATCAGTCCTCCCCCGTCAGTCCCACTCGAGCCCGCCGCGCCGCCACTCGTAGGCGAAGGCGAGGAAGACGGTGCCGATGAACAGGACCATCGCGACCAGCCCCCACACGCCGAGCGCGTCGTTGGCGACGGCCCACGGGTAGAGGAAGACGATCTCGATGTCGAAGACGATGAACAACATCGCCGTCAGGTAGTACTTCACCGGGAACCGGCCCCCGGTGAGCGGCTGGTCGACCGGCTCGATGCCGCACTCGTAGGCGGCGAGCTTGGCGCGGTTGTGGCGCCGCGGTCCCACGAAGGGGGCGACGGCGACCGAGAACAGCGCGAACGCCGCGGCGAGCACGAAGAGCCCGACGATCGGGGCGTAGGTCGAGAGCATCAGCGGCACCCTAGGGTGAGGGAGGTCACGTACGGGTCACGGTCCGGCGACGGAGCGTCGGTGTCGGGGCGGGACGTCACGGCAGCCACTCAGGTCGCCGGGGTGAGTCGCAGGAGCACGGCGAGCGCGCGGTCGACGAGGTCGCCGTCGCGGCCGTCGGACAGGTTGCCCATCACCCGCAGCATGGCGTCGGTGACGGCCGGCCGGCGCAGCCCGCGGGCCATCGCCACCCGCACCACGGCCGGGCGGGCCAGCAGCGCCAGGAAGCCGAGGCCCAGCCGGTGGTGGCGGCCCAGCTCCGCGCGCAACCGGTCGGGGTAGCGCTGCAGGACCGCCTCCCGCGCCGCACCCGCCGGCCGGGCGAGCGCGGCCGCGGCGGACTCGGCGGCCATCCGGCCGCTCTCGATCGCGGCGCTGATCCCCTCGCCGTTGCAGGGGTTGACCGTGCCGGCGGCGTCCCCGGCCAGCAGCAGCCCGCGGGTGTAGGCCGGGCCGCGGCTCAGCGCCATGGGCAGGCCGGCGCCCCGGAGCGGACCGACGGCGTCCCGCTCGCCCAGCCCCTCCTCGGCGGGGAAGAGGTCCAGCCAGCGGCGGAGCACCGAGCGGCGGTCCGCCCCCGTGCCGCGCCGGGTGTCGAGCAGCCCGTAGCCGACGTTCGCCGTCCCGTCGCCCATGCCGAAGATCCAGCCGTAGCCGGGCATGGTCTCCCGGGACGGGCCGTCGGGGGTCAGGTCGAAGGCGATGTCGAGGTACTCGTCGTCGCTGCGCCGGCTCCGCACGTACCCCCGCAGGGCGACCCCGAGCGGGCGGTCGGTCCGCCGGAGCAGCCCGAGCGCCTTCGCCAGCCGGCCGGAGAGCCCCTCCGCGGAGACGACCAGCGGCGCCCGCCAGGTGACCGGCTCGCCGTCCCCGGCCTCGCCCCGGACGCCGGCCACCCGGCCGTCGTCGTCCAGCAGCGGCTCGGTGACGGTGGTCCCCGTGACCAGCCGGGCGCCGGCTGACCGGGCGTGCTCGGCCAGCAGCGCGTCGAGCTCGCGGCGCGTGCGGACCAGGCCGTGGTCGGGCCAGGAGTCCAGGCGGGGCCAGTCGACCTCGGCGACGCGCCCGCCGCCGTGCACCCGGAGCCCGCGGCGACGCACCCAGCCGGGCCCGTCGGTGCCGACGCCCATGTCGTGCAGCGCCTGCACGCCGCGGGGGGTCAGCCCGTCGCCGCAGACCTTCTCCCGGGGGAACTCGGCCTTCTCCAGCAGCGCGACGTCGAGCCCGGCCGAGGCCAGGTGCCACGCGGCGCTGGAGCCGGCCGGACCCGCGCCGACGACCACGACGTCGGCGGCGTGCGCCGCTGCGGTCCGCGCCATCTCGCCCCTCCGGTCCGTCGCCGAGTCCAGCGCACCTTGTGAAAAGGTTCACAAGGTGGTCGGTCCCGAGTCTAGGCGGTGCTGTGATCTAGCCGACAGTCCCCCCTCGGCGCAGCGCCTCGAGCACCTCCTCGTCGGAGGTCTCCGAGAAGTCCTCGTAGGCCTGCCCGACCGAACGGAAGCCCGCCGGGACGAAGGGGCACTCGAGGTCGTCGACGACGCCGGAGAGCTCGGCGAGGGCCGACCGCGGCGCCACCGGGACGGCGACGGTGAGCCGCGCCGGCCCGCTCGCCCGCACGGCGGCGACGGCGACCCGCATGCTGGCGCCCGTGGCCAGGCCGTCGTCGACGAGCACGACGTGGCGCCCGGCCACCACGGGGGCCGGACGGCGGCCGCGGTAGGCCTCGCTCCGGCGGCGGAGCTCGGCGAGCTCGCGGTCCCGCACCGCGTCGACCGCGTCCGGCGCCGGGTCGATGCGCTCGCGCACCGAGGCCACCCAGACGGTCTCCACGCGGTCGCCGACCGCGGCCAGCGCCCCCATCGCCAACTCCGGGTGCCCGGGTGCGCCCAGCTTGCGGACGACGAGGACGTCCAGCTCCGCGCCCAGGGCCACGGCCACCTCCGCGGCGACGACGGCACCGCCGCGGGGCAGCCCGAGCACCAGGGCGCCGGCGTCCACCCGGTCGGCCAGGGCGGTCGCCAGCGCCCGGCCTGCTGCGCGCCGGTCGGCGTACCTGGCCCCGGGCACGGCGACCGTCCTCAGACCGGCTGCGGCCCGGACGGCGGCGGCACCACCGGGTCGGCCGGGTCGGGGGCGGGGG
>NZ_SSXB01000211.1:0-341 GCF_021698995.1 Blastococcus sp. KM273129
GGCTGGTCGCCGCGGCGCTGGTCGAGGCGGGGCTGCCGCTGCACGACGCCGCGGGGGCGGGGACCTCGGGCGGGGTCTGCCTGGTGCCCGAGACCAGCACCTGCGGGGTCCTGGTGAGCTGGCGCACCCACGACCGGATGGGTGTGCAGCTCTCTCGTGGGGAGGTGGTCCTGGAGGCGGTGCAGGAGCTCATGGACGCCGCCCTGGCCGACACGCTGGCCGAGCTGGGCTTCGTCGTCCAGACCTTCGGCGCCTCCGGCGTCCCGCTGGTGACGGCGGTGCGGTGACCGCGCCCCGGCGCCTGGCCAGAACGGGGGAGGGCACCCCTCCAGAGGCGGGCG
>NZ_SSXB01000212.1:0-339 GCF_021698995.1 Blastococcus sp. KM273129
GCCGGGTACGTCCCGTCGCGGGTAGGGCCGCTTCCCGCCCGAATCCGTCAGCTAACCCGGTAGGCGGCAGACGGAAGAACGGAGAGCCGCCGCATGGCGAGCCTGCGGGCCCACCTTGCACGGAACCGCAGCCGGTACGGAGCCTCGCGCGCGCCTGCCCCGCGCTGAGCGCCCGGGCACCCGCCCGATCCCCGCTGCCACTCGACCACCCCGCAGCGCGCCGCCTCCGCGGCCCGCCGTGCCCTGCCCCTGGAGCAGTCCCTCCCCATGAACCTCCGCCCCACCTCGATCACCCGCGCTCTCGGCCGCACCGGCGGGCGCGGCGCCACCCGGTCGGCC
>NZ_SSXB01000213.1:0-335 GCF_021698995.1 Blastococcus sp. KM273129
CGGCGTGCTGCGCGCCGCCGTCGCCGCCGACCTGATCCTGCGCCCCTGGGACAGGTCCCGGCCGCCGGTCACCGCCCAGCTGACCATCCACGCCCCGCTACCCGCCCTGCACGACCCCGAGAGCGACCCCGGCAACCGGGCCGGCAGCCAGCCGGCCGCCGAGGTCGCCGGGGAGGTCGTCACCGCCGCCCAGTGCCGGGAGATCCTCCGCGCACTCGACCTGCTCGGCATCGGCACCGCCCCCACCGGCGGATGCGTGCAGATCGCCATCGGCAACCCCGCCGACGGGCGGCTGATCACCGTCGCCACCCGCAGCCGGCTCCGCCGCGCCGCCG
>NZ_SSXB01000214.1:0-326 GCF_021698995.1 Blastococcus sp. KM273129
GCCGTCGGCGCGCAGCAGCTGGGCGTACTGGTCGATGGCGTCGGCGCAGGCCGCGGCCAGGTGCACGGGCAGGTCGGCGACGAGCTGGCTCATCCCGTCTCCGGTGCGCCGGGTGGTGACGTCGGCCCGCGTGGCCGCTTCCTCGCGGCGCTTGTCCAGGGCGTCGGCGTCCAGCCGGGCCAGCGCGCGGCGCACCCGGGCGCGCAGCTGGGGCACGGTCAGCCGCCCGGCGTGGGGCAGGACGCGGCGCTCGACCTCGGCAACCACCTCGGGCCGGGCGGTGGACAGCAGGTCGACCAGGGCGCGCATCCTGCGCACGTCGATGC
>NZ_SSXB01000215.1:0-326 GCF_021698995.1 Blastococcus sp. KM273129
GCATCGACGTGCGCAGGATGCGCGCCCTGGTCGACCTGCTGTCCACCGCCCGGCCCGAGGTGGTTGCCGAGGTCGAGCGCCGCGTCCTGCCCCACGCCGTGCGGCTGACCGTGCCCCAGCTGCGCGCCCGGGTGCGCCGCGCCCTGGCCCGGCTGGACGCCGACGCCCTGGACAAGCGCCGCGAGGAAGCAGCCCACCGGGCCGACGTCACGGTCCGGCGCACCGGTGACGGGATGAGCCAGCTCGTCGCCGACCTGCCCGTGCACCTGGCCGCGGCCTGCGCCGACGCCATCGACCAGTACGCCCAGCTGCTGCGCGCCGACGGC
>NZ_SSXB01000216.1:0-316 GCF_021698995.1 Blastococcus sp. KM273129
TGACGGCCCTGACCCGTCAGGCACGGGCGCTGGCGCACGCCGCCGGCCACCCGGTCAGCACCTCGGTGGCGACGCAGGTCGAGGAGACGCTGCGGGCGGGGCGGGTGCACCAGCCGGAGGTCGGGCCTGGCGCCCGTCGTCCCCAGCCCGCTGTACGACATCGGCGAGGTGAGCCGGCCGGTGAGCAGCGCCCGGCCGGCGTCCGGGTCGGACATCGCCGCCCGCAGCGTCTCCTCGACCTGCGTCGCCACCGAGGTGCTGACCGGGTGGCCGGCGGCGTGCGCCAGCGCCCGTGCCTGACGGGTCAGGGCCGTCA
>NZ_SSXB01000217.1:0-309 GCF_021698995.1 Blastococcus sp. KM273129
CCAGCGCCGACACCAGGAAGAGCACCCCGACGACGATCATCACCGTCGAGGCGATCCGGGGCCCGCGCACGGCCGCCGCGACGAGGACCGCCGCGGTGATCGCGGTCTTCGGCATCCTGGGCTTCGCCGACGGCCTGGACTTCTTCTCGACCGAGGGCGAGCGGATCCTCGGCCTGTCGTCCAACGGCCTGCTGTCCACCATCTCCGTCGTCACCGCGGCGGTCCTCGTCGCGGCGGCCGTGCGCGGGCCCCGGATCGCCTCGACGGTGATGATCGTCGTCGGGGTGCTCTTCCTGGTGTCGGCGCTGG
>NZ_SSXB01000218.1:0-306 GCF_021698995.1 Blastococcus sp. KM273129
CTACTACGGCTGACCGGGCCGCCCCCTGGGCCACGATCGAGGCACCTGATCATGGCGCGTCCTCCCTCGCGGGGGGACGCGCTGCGGTGCGGGAGGACGCCCCTCGGCGGGGTGGCGCCGAAGTGTCCGTGACTCCGCAGTAACCCCTACGGCGCCGTCTCGTTGTCCGGGCACGTCCACCGGATCCCGAGGAGCGCCCCGTGAACCCGTCCTCCCGCACCGCAGCGCGTCCCCCCGCGAGGGAGGACGCGCCATGATCAGGTGCCTCGATCGTGGCCCAGGGGGCGGCCCGGTCAGCCGTAGTAG
>NZ_SSXB01000219.1:0-301 GCF_021698995.1 Blastococcus sp. KM273129
CGCTCTGCAGCTGCTGTACCTGCTCTGGGGCCTGGTCCAGGACGAGGGCTTCGTCTTCACCGGCCTGCTGGGCTTCGTGCTGCCGATCCTCGTCGTCGTCCTGCTGCGCACCGAGCAGTCCCGGCAGTACTTCGCCGCGCGCGGTCAGTCCGTCTGACCTCCCGCCGGACGCACGACGGCCCCCGCTGCCCCGGGCAGCGGGGGCCGTCGTCGTTCAGTTGCGGGCGGCGGTGCCGGTGTAGTCGTCGGACGCCGACACCCAGCTCATCAGGCCGCGCAGCTTGCGCCCGGTCTCCTCGAT
>NZ_SSXB01000220.1:0-287 GCF_021698995.1 Blastococcus sp. KM273129
TTGCGCTCCAGGCTGCTGCGCTTCTCCTCGAGACCACCCATCACCTCGACGTGCCGGCGCTCGGCGTCCTGGTCGAGGGCGGCGGCCTTGGCGCGCGCCTCCCGCTCCATCGTCTCGGCACGGGTCCGGGCGTCGCCGATCATGGAGTCGGCGCGGTGCTTGGCCTCGGCGACCATCTGCTCGCTCTTGGCGCGCGCCAAGGCCGCCGCCCTCGACCAGGACGCCGAGCGCCGGCACGTCGAGGTGATGGGTGGTCTCGAGGAGAAGCGCAGCAGCCTGGAGCGCAA
>NZ_SSXB01000023.1:0-50807 GCF_021698995.1 Blastococcus sp. KM273129
CACCCTCGCCGAGCGCCTCGGCAGCAGCTCCCACCCGGACCCCACGCTGATCGACGTCCGGACCCCGGCGGAGTTCGAGGCCGGCCACATCCCCGGCGCGGTCAACGTCCCCCTCGACGAGCTGAGGGGCTCGCTCGACCAGCTCTGCACGGTCCTGGACGACCACCACGACGTCGTCCTCGTCTGCCGCTCCGGGGCCCGGGCGGGACAGGCGCAGGAGGCTCTCCAGGCGGCCGGCCTCACCTCGCCCACCGTCCTCTCCGGCGGCATCGTGGACTGGGAGAGGACCGGTGGCGCGGTGAACCGGGGCCGGCAGAGCTGGGAGCTCGAGCGCCAGGTCCGCCTGGCCGCCGGGTCCCTCGTCCTCGCCGGGATCCTGGGCAGCACGGTCGCCCCCAGGGCCAAGTGGCTGTCCGGCTTCGTGGGCGGCGGGCTGGTCTTCGCCGCCGTCTCCGACACCTGCGCCATGGGGATGGCACTGGCGAAGATGCCGTGGAACAAGCGGGGCGCCCGCGCCACCGGCTCGGCGCTGGACCAGCTCACCCGGAAGCGGTGACCCGATGCTGATCGCGCTCACCGTCGCACTGGCTGTCGTCGTCGGCGTCACCCTCGGGCTGCTCGGCGGGGGCGGCTCGATCCTGATGGTGCCGCTGCTGGTCTACGTGGCCGGCATGGACGCCAAGGGGGCGATCGCCGCCTCGCTCGTGGTCGTCGGCGTCACCGCGGCGGTGAGCGTGGTCGGCCACGCCCGCGCCGGGCGCGTCCGCTGGCGCACCGGCCTGCTCTTCGGGGCTGCCGGCATGGCCGGCGCGCTGGCCGGCGGGTTCGTCGGCGGCCACCTCCCGGGGCAACTGCTGATGATCGCCTTCGCCGTGATGATGGTCGCCACCGCGGTGGCCATGCTGCGCGGCCGCCAGGACGTCGACCCGGCCAAGGCGCACGCCGAGCTGCCCGTGGGCCGGGTACTGCTCGACGGCGTCGTCGTGGGACTGGTCACCGGCCTGGCCGGCGCGGGCGGCGGCTTCCTCGTCGTCCCCGCGCTGGCGCTGCTCGGCGGGCTGCCCATGGGCGTGGCCGTGGGCACCTCGCTGCTGGTCATCGCCATGAAGTCCTTCGCCGGGCTGAGCGGCTACCTGGCCACCGTGTCGATCGACTGGGCCCTCGTGGGCGCGGTCACCGTCGCCGCCGTCGTCGGGAGCCTGCTCGGGGCCCGGGTGGTGGACCGCGTCCCGGCCGATGCGCTGCGCCGGGCGTTCGGGTGGTTCGTCCTGGGCATGGGCGCCTTCGTGCTCGTCCAGGAGGCGCCGGACGGCGCGCGACTCCCGGCACTGGTCGCCGTGCTCGGCGTGGCCGCAGCGATGGGGACCTGCACGGCGTTCGTGCCCCGCTGCCCCCTTCGCAACGCCGGGATCGTCGGCCCTCGCCCCGCCGGGGCCTGACCCCGTGCCGCCGTTCGGGGTCCGGGAATGCCCACGCACCGGTCGGCGCTCCACGCAGGAGTACCCGCCCGGGTATCGCCCGGCGGCCGCGAGAGGATGAGGACATGCAGCTCGAGAACGCCCAGGTCGTCGGTGATGTCGTCAAGCGGCTCCGGCGCGCCGAAGGCCAGCTCGCAGGAGTGATCCGCATGCTGGAGGCGGGCCGCGACTGCGAGGACGTCGTCACGCAGCTGGCCGCCGTCTCCCGGGCGCTGGACAAGGCCGGGTTCGCCATCATCGCCACCGGCCTCGAGCAGTGCATCACCGCCGGCGAGGACGGCGACACCCTCGACCGGGCCCGGCTGGAGAAGCTGTTCCTCTCGCTCGCCTGAGCACCCGACCACGCGGCCCGCACCGGGGTACCGGTGCGGGCCGCGGTCGTCCGGGCGCCGCCAGGACGCGGAGCCCTAGGTGCCCTTGGGCTGCACCTCGAGTCCGACCTCCCCGGCCGCCCCGTAGGAGTCGTTGACCAGGACGACGGAGCGGCCGGGGCGGTCCAGCACGGAGGCAGCGATCGACGCCCGGTAGCCGGAGCCGCAGTAGACCCACACCTCGCCCTGCGGCACCTCGTCCAGCCGGTCGGCGAGCTCGTGCAGCGGGACGTGCTGCGACCCGCGGACGAAGCCGGCCGCCCGCTCGTCGTTGCGCCGCGCGTCGAGGACCTGCACCGGCCCGCGCTCCATCGCCTCGGCCAGGCCCGCGAAGTCGCTCACCGGGTACGACCGCAACGGCTGCCCGTCGGCGAGCGACCCGACGTCCCCGATCGCGGCTCCCGCCAGCTCGTCGACGCCGATCCGCACCAGCTCGCGGCGGGCCTCGCCCACCTGCTCCTCGCCCTCCCCGATGAGCGTCAGCGGCGCCCCCCAGCGGTACAGCCACCCGAGGTAGGTCACGAAGTTGGTGCCGAGCTCGACGTTCATCGAACCGGTCAGGTGACCGGCCGCGAACGCGGTGCGCTCACGCAGGTCGACCACCCACTCCCCTGCCTCGAGCCGCCGGCGCAGCTCTGCCGGGTCGACCCGCTCCGGGAGGGAGAGGTCCACCGGTGCCGGACCCCGTCGGTTGATCGGGGCCATGCGCGCGTAGTAGGCCGGGTAGGCGTCCAACCCGGCGAGCAGGGTGTCGACGTACTCCTGCTCGGCCTGCGTGAGCGCCGGGTTGACCCGGTGCTGCTCGCCGATGGTCGACGACGTGCCGCTGGTCGGCGTGGCCGAGCAGAAGCTGCCGAAGCCGTGGGTCGGGAACACCTGCGCCTCGGCCGGCAGCTCCCGGGCCAGCCGCCGCACGGAGTGGTACTGGGCGTGGGTGAGCTCGTCGGTGGCCTCGGGGCCCACCAGGTCGGTGCGGCCGGTGGCGCCGTAGAGCATGGACCCGCCGGTGAACACCGCCTGGACCTCGCGGTTGCCGTCGCCCAGGGCATAGCTGACGTGGTGGTGGGTGTGCCCGGGTGTGTGCAGCACCGTCAACCGCATCCGGCCGGCGTCGAGCACGTCGCCGTCGGACACCGCCACGTGGTCGAGCTCCGCCCCGCTGCCGGCCGGCAGGACGTAGACCGCACCGACCCGCCGGGCGAGCTCCGGGCCGCCGGTGACGTAGTCGTTGTGGACGTGCGACTCCAGGACGTGGCTGACCCGCACGCGACGCTGGGCGACGAGGTCCAGCACCCGGTCGATGTCGCGCTGGGGATCGATCACCACGGCGACCTCACCGTCGTCGACGAGGTAGCTGCGGTCGCCCAGGCTGGGGGTCTCGATCGTCTGCACATCGAACATGCTCGGCGTCCTTCCCTACCCCGTAGGGTACGAACCGTCGGCGGCGGAATCAGCTCCGGAGTGCTGCCAGCGCCGCGTCCAGACGCCGCCCGGCCTCGCCGGCCATGGGCTGCAGTTCGGGCCGGCCGGTCACCCAGACCATGGTCTGCGGGTCGAGGACCTGCACCGTGGAGCCGTCACCGGCCTGGCTGACCGCGACGTCGCACGGCAGCAGCACCCCGACGCCGCGGGCCGCCTCCAGCGCCTGCTGCGCGAGGTCGGGGGTGCGCCGGTACTCCATGTGGCCATTCCCCTCGGACCGCCGGTCGGTGTGCACCTGCGGCGTTGTCCTCGCCGCCGCTCTCTGCCTATTCTCGATCTGTGTACTGGGGATTTGCACCGAGCCGGCCCGCGTTCTGCGTGTGCCTCCTCGCGGTGACCCCGCTCGTGGTCGACGACCGGCTGTGTCCGGGCGGCACGCCCTCCCGCTGAGCACGATTCAGCGGCCTCGCGCCCGCCCGCACACGTCTGCCCGAAGGACCCTCGTTGACCGAGATCACCACGCCCGCTCCCGCGCCCCTGCAGCCCGCCCTGCCGGCCGAGGCGTGCACGCCCGCCACGCCGCTCGCGAGCAGCCCTGCCCCGGCCCGGCGTTCGCGGTGGCGGCGCCTGGCCTCCGCCATCGCTGACACGCACCGGGCGGCCGTCCCCTTCTGAGCCGGCCCGTCGCCGATGCCGCGGGCGAGGGTCCGCGGTGACCGCGTCGAGCGCCTCCTGCGACCGCATGGTCGCGGTGAACCGGTCGCGGGCGCGGGCGCGACCGAGCAGAACGTCGTCGGTCAGCTGACCACTGTTCGGCCGGGAAGCCCAGCGCGCTGACCACGGCCGGCGCGATGAGCGGTCCGCGCAGGGCCTGCGCCGTCGTAGGCCGACTGGTTGCCGACGGCGTGGGTGGGGCAGCGGCGGGCGCCAGGACTTCCTGCTGACGCATCCACGTCGAGACAGCTTGTCCGGACAACTCGGTTACAGTTGTCCGTACACGAGTCGCCAAGAGGCGCGACCGCCACCCGTGAGCGCAGCTGGAGTCGTGATGCCGAAGGCCCCGCCGTCCCTGCCGGCGGCACGGCTGGACCGCGACGCGAGCACCCCGCTGTGGCGCCAGCTCGCCGCCGATCTCCGCGACCGGTCGGACGCCGGCGAGTTCACCGGGGGGTTCCCCGGCGAGCTGGCGCTCGGCGTCCAGTACTCGGTCAGCCGGCACACCGTCCGCGAGGCGTTGCGCCAACTGCGCGCCGACGGCGTGATCAGCACCGGCCGAGGCCGGCGCCCCCGGCTCGCCGCGCCCGACCCGGTCATCGCCCAGCCCACGGGGATGGCCTACTCGCTGTTCTCCTCCGTGGAGGCCTGCGGGCTGGTGCAGACGTCGGTGGTCCGCGTGCTGACCGTGCGGGCCGACGGCGTCATCGCCCCCCGGCTGGGGCTCGAGGAGTCGACACCGCTCGTGCACCTCGAGCGGCTGCGCCTGGCCGACGGCCGACCCCTGGCGCTCGACCGCGTCTGGCTCCCCGCCTCGATCGGCGAGCCCCTGCTGGACGTCGACTTCCGCCGCACCAGCCTGTACGAGGAGCTGGCCCGCACAGGCATCCCCGTCACGGGCGGGCAGGAGACGGTCCGGGCGGTCGTCCCGAGCAGGGCCGAGCACGACGCCCTCGGCCTGCGGCCGCCGTCGGCGGTGTTCTCCGTCGAGCGGACGGGCACGAGCTCCGGTGTCCCCGTCGAGTGGCGGCACACCCTGATCCGGGCCGACCGCTTCGCCCTGACCAGCACGCTGGACCCCCGGCCGGGAGCGACCGAGCCGCCCAGCGGCGATCTCCCCGCCTCCACGCTCACGCCGAGCCTCGGCTGACCCACCCAGGAAGGACCGACGATGACCGAGGCGTCCCGCGGCACCCGTCTCCCCGATGTGGATCCCGGCCAGGCCGCCGAACTGCTCGAGCGGGGCGAGGCCGTGCTCCTCGACGTCCGCGAGCCACAGGAGTGGGCAGCGGGCCACGCCCCGCAGGCCGAGCACCTGCCGCTCGGTCTCCTCACCCCGGAGGCGGTGCCGCGGGACCGGCCGGTCGTCGCCGTCTGCCGTTCGGGTAACCGCTCGGGCAAGGCCGCCGACGCCCTGGCCGCTGCCGGCGTGCGGGTGCACAACCTGACCGGCGGCATGCAGGCGTGGGCGCAGGCAGGCCTCCCGGTCGTCACCGACGACGGGAAACCGGGCGCCGTCGCGTGATCGTCGCCGCCACGCTCGGGCTCGGCCTGCTCATCGGCCTCAGCCTGGGCGCCCTGGGGGGTGGCGGATCCGTCCTCACCGTCCCGGCCCTGGTCTACGTCATCGGCCAGGACGCGCGCGCGGCCACCACCAGCAGCCTGTTCATCGTCGGCATCACCTCGGCCATCGCCGCGCTCGGGCACGCCCGCAGCGGCCGGGTGCGCTGGGGCGTGGGCGTCGCCTTCGGGATCACCGGCATCGCGGCCGGCTTCGCCGGGACCGCGGTCAACCGGCTGGTGGACCCCGATGTCCTCCTGCTCGGCTTCGCCACGGTGATCGTCGTCGCCGCCGTGGGCATGCTCGCCAGCAGCGGAGACGAGACGCTCCCGCGAGAAGAGGGTGACGCACCACAGCCCGCACGACGCCGGACAGCCGGGTGGATCGGACGGATCGCCGGCGCCGGCCTGCTCGTCGGCTTCATGACCGGCCTCTTCGGCGTCGGCGGCGGCTTCGTGATCGTCCCGGCGCTCACCCTCGCCCTGGGCATGTCCATGCCGCGCGCGGTCGGCACGTCGCTGGTCGTCATCTCGATCAACTCCGGTGGCGCCCTGCTGGCCCGGGCCGGGACAGCGCAGTTCGACTGGGCGGTGATCGTCCCGTTCACGCTGGCCGCCGTCGCGGGCTCGCTCGGCGGTGCGCGGGTCGCCAGCCGGGTGTCCGGGACGACGCTCACCCGCGTCTTCGCCGTCCTGCTCCTCGCCGTCGCCGCCTACACCGCCACCTCGAGCCTGATCTCGCTCTTCGGCTGACCGGCGGGAACACGACGCGGCCCTGGCCGGTTCATACCCCCGCGGGTATCCGACGCCGAAAGGACCACATCATGAGCTCGACCGCCCTCACCGCCTCGACCTTCCAGGACACCGTCGACCGCGACGGCATCGTGCTGGTCGACTTCTGGGCCGCCTGGTGCGGTCCCTGCCGGGCCTTCGCACCGGTCTTCGAAGCCGCGGCGCAGCGGCACCCGGACATCGTCTTCGGCAAGGTCGACACCGAGGCCGAGCAGGAGCTGGCCGCCGCTGCCGGGATCCGGTCGATCCCGACCCTCATGGCCTTCCGCGACGGCGTCCTCGTGTTCGCGGAACCCGGCGCCCTGCCCGCCGAGGCGCTGGAGGGGCTCGTCGCCGCGGTGCGCGGGCTGGACATGGACCGGGTGCGCGCCGACCTCGCCGACCAGCGCCGCACCGCCTGATCGGCCGTGCCGAACGCTGAGCCGCACGTGAGCCGCGCCGGCCGGGTCGAACTGGGCCTGCGGCAGAACGCCGCCCAGTTCGCCCTGCTCGTCGCGGTCAACGCCCTGGTGGGTGGCATGGTCGGCCAGCAGCAGACGGTTCTGCCGCTGCTCGCCGAGAGCCAGTTCGGGCTGACCGGCTACACCTTCGTCTTCACCTACGTGGCCGCGTTCGGGATCACGAAGGCGGCGGCCAACTGGTTCGCCGGCACGCTGTCGGACCGCTACGGGCGCAAACCTGTGCTGCTGGTCGGCTGGCTGTTCGCGGTCCCCGTGCCGCTGATGCTGATCGCCGCCCCGAACTGGGGCTGGGTCGTGGCGGCGAACGTGCTGCTCGGCATCAACCAGGGACTCACCTGGTCCACCACCGTGGTCATGAAGATCGACCTGGTCGGTCCCAGGCAGCGCGGGTTGGCGATGGGTCTCAACGAGGCGGCCGGCTACGGCGCGGTCGCGGTCACCTCCCTGCTCGCCGGCTACCTGGCCGGGGAGTACGGCCTGCGCCCGGCGCCCTTCCTGCTCGGGCTCTTCTACATCGCCCTGGCCCTGCTGCTGTCCGGCGCGTTCGTGCGGGAGACCCGCGGCCACGCCCACCTCGAGGCGGGGACGCACGTCCCCCGCGCCGACGGCCGCCACGACCACCTGCACGCCGGCCTCACCGACCGCCAGATCTGGGCCCAGACCAGCCTCAAGGAGCCCGCGCTGTCCTCGGCCAGCCAGGCCGGGCTGGTCAACAACCTCAACTTCGGCCTCTCCTGGGGCCTGTTCCCGCTGCTGTTCGCCACCGCCGACCTGCCCGTGGGGCAGATCGGCCTGCTGTTCGCGCTGTACCCCGGCGTGTGGGGAGCCGGGCAGCTGATCACCGGCGCCCTGTCCGACCGGATCGGGCGCAAGCACCTCGTCACCGCCGGCATGGCCATCCAGTCCGTCGCCCTCGCGGTCATCGCCGCATCCGACGGTTTCGCCGGGTGGGCCACCGGCACCGCGCTGCTCGGAGCCGGCACCGCGATGGTCTACCCCACCCTGCTCGCGGTCATCGGCGACGTGGCACACCCCGCTTGGCGCGGACGGGCCGTGGGCGTCTACCGGGTCTGGCGCGACCTCGGCTATGCCGTCGGCGCCGTCCTCGGCGGGATCGTGGCCGACCTCCTGGGTCTGCACGCCGCTGTCTGGGCCGCCGCGGCCGTCAGTGCCGGCTCCGCCCTCGCCGTCACCGTGCGCATGTACGAGACCCACCGGCGGCCGGCGCGGACGACGTCCGACGGGGACCCGGGCGCCGACGGACGCTGAACCGGGCCCGCCCGGGCACGGTGCCGGACCGACCAGGAGGCCCGGGCCGGCGCCCTACCTGAGGAGACTCCGCGCGATCACCATGCGCTGCACCTGGTTGGTGCCCTCGTAGATCTGGGTGATCTTCGCGTCGCGCATCATCCGCTCGACCGGGAAGTCCTGGGTGTAGCCGGCCCCGCCGAACAGCTGGACGGCGTCGGTGGTCACCTGCATCGCGGTGTCGGAGGCGAACGCCTTGGCCGCGGCCGAGACCCGGGTGACGTCGGGCCGGCCCTGCTCCCCCGCGGCGGCGGCGACGTAGACCAGGTGGCGGGCCGCCTGGATCTTCATCTCCATGTCGGCGAGCATGAACTGCACGCCCTGGAACTCACCGACGGCCTTGCCGAACTGCTTGCGCTCCTTCACGTAGGCCACCGAGGCGTCCAGCGCCCCCTGCGCGACCCCGACCGCCTGCGCGCCGATGGTCGGCCGGGTGAAGTCCAGCGTGCGGAGCGCGGTCTTGAAGCCGGTGCCCGGCGCGCCGATGATCCGGTCGGCGGGGATGGTGCAGTCGGTGAAGTAGAGCTCGCAGGTGGGCGAGCCCTTGATGCCCATCTTCCGCTCCTTGGGCCCCACCGCGAAGCCCGCGTCGTCGCGGTGCACCGCGAACGCGGAGATGCCGTTGGGTCCCTTCTCCGGGTCGGTCACGGCCATGACGGTGTACCACTCGGAGACGCCGGAGTTGGTGATCCAGGCCTTGGTCCCGTTGAGCACCCAGGTGTCGCCCTCGAGCCGGGCGCGGGTCTTCATGGCGGCGGCGTCGGAGCCCGCCTCGCGCTCGGAGAGGCCGTAGCTGATCATCGCCTCGCCGGCGGCGATGGGCCCCAGCACCTGCTGCTTGAGGGCCTCGTCGGCGGAGAGGATCACCGGCATCGAGCCCAGCTTGTTCACCGCGGGGATCAGCGAGGCGCTGACGTCGACCCGGGCGACCTCCTCGATGACGATGCAGGTCGCGATCGCGTCCGCGCCCTCGCCCCCGTACTCCTCGGGGATGTGGGTCGCGTGGAAGCCCGCGGCGGTGAGCGCCTTCTGCGCCTCGATCGGGTAGCGGGACTCGGCGTCCACCTCGGCGGCGTACGGGGCGATCTCCCGCTCGGCGATGTCGCGCACCGCCTCCCGGATGGCCTCGTGCTCCTCGGTCAACGCGTACAGCCCGCTGTTCGTACCCACGTCTCCGATCGTAGGACGTCCGACTACCCGCCGGTCGCGAGGCGCTCCTGCAGGGTGAGGTCCCGCGCGACGACGCTCTCGGCGAGCTCGGCCTGGAACCGCTCGACCCGGCCCCGCAGCTCCGCGTCCCCCGCGGCGAGGATGCGCACGGCCAGGAGACCGGCGTTCCGGCCACCGCCGATCCCCACCGTCGCCACCGGCACGCCGGCGGGCATCTGCACGATGGAGAGCAGGCTGTCCAGGCCGTCGAGCCGGTCCAGGGGGCGGGGCACGCCGATCACCGGCAGCGGCGTGGCCGCGGCGACCATGCCCGGCAGGTGGGCCGCCCCACCGGCGCCGGCGACGATCACCCGCAGCCCGCGGCCGGCGGCGGCCTCGGCGTAGTCGAGCATCCGGCGTGGGGTGCGGTGCGCCGACAGCACGTGCGCCTCCCAGGCGACGCCGAACTCCGCCAGGGCCTCGGCGGCCGGCTGCATCACCGGCCAGTCCGAGTCGCTGCCCATGACGATGCCGACGACCGGGTCGCTCATGCCCTGCTCCTCAGTGCTCGGGGTCGTGCGGGAAGGCGAAGGCCGGGTCGACGACGCCGTCGGCCAGGTAGCGGGCCGCGGCGACCGCCCGCGCCCGCGCCTCGGCGAGGTCGGCGCCGAGCGCGGTGACGTGGCCGAGCTTGCGGCCCGGGCGCTGGGTCTTGCCGTACCAGTGCAGCTTCACGTCGGGCCAGTGCGCCATGAGGTGGTGGATCCGCTCGTCGAGCGCCGGCCCGGACCAGTCCTCCCGCGCAGCGGCGCCGCCGAGCACGTTGGCCATCACGACCGCCGGGGCGACCATCTCCGTGGAACCCAGCGGGTAGTCCAGGACGGCGCGCAGGTGCTGCTCGAACTGGCCGGTGCGCGCGCCCTCGATGGTCCAGTGCCCGGAGTTGTGCGGGCGCATGGCCAGCTCGTTGACCAGCACCCCGTCGGCGGTCTGGAACAGCTCCACGGCGAGCATGCCCACGACGCCGAGGCGGTCGGCGATGCGCACCGCCAGCTCCTGCGCCGCGGTCGCCAGCTCGTCGGAGAGACCCGGGGCGGGGGCGTACACCTCGGCGCAGACCCCGTCGCGCTGCACGGTCTCGACCACCGGCCACACCGCGACCTGGCCGAACGGCGACCGGGCCACCTGCGCCGACAGCTCGCGCACCATGCGCACGCGCTCCTCCGCCAGGAGGGTGCCGTGCCGCTCGAGCAGCTCGGCGACCGCATCCGGCCCGTGCACCACGAAGACACCCTTGCCGTCGTAGCCGCCGCGCGGGGTCTTGAGCACGACCGGCCAGCCGACCTCGTCGGCGAAGGCGGTGACGTCGTGGACGGTGTGCGCCTCCACCCAGGCCGGCTGCGGCTCCCCCGCCTCCCTGAGCGCGCGGCGCAGCACCAGCTTGTCCTGCGCGTGGACCAGCGCCTCCGGGCCGGGTGCCACCCGGGTGCCCTCCGCGACGAGGGTGCGCAGGTGCTCGGTGGGCACGTGCTCGTGGTCGAAGGTGACGACCGTGGCGCCCTCGGCCAGGGCTCGCAGGTCACCCAGGTCGCGGTGGTCGCCGATCCGGACGTCGGCGCTGACGAGGGCTGCGGACTCCTCCGGCCCCGCGGACAGCACCCGCAGCGACTGCCCCAGGGCGATCGCGGCCTGCTGCATCATGCGGGCCAGCTGCCCACCCCCCACCACGGCGACCACGGGCAGACCGGTTCGCGGGTCCAGGGCGGTAGGCACGGATCGGAGGCTATCCCGGCCGCCGCGACCGGAGACGCGGCACCGGGCGGGTAGCTCCGTACAGTGGCTCGCGTGGGACCAATCCACCGGTTGCGCGGTCTGCTGCGCCGGGGGGAACGCCGCCTGGCGCGCGAGCTGGGCGCCTTCGGGGTCGTCGGGGCCGCCTGCTTCCTGGTCGACCTCGGCCTGTTCCAGCTGCTCTACGCCCACCTCGACGCGGGCGCGGTGACCGCGAAGCTGGTCGCGGGGGTGGTGTCGACGTCGCTGGCGTTCCTCGGCCACCGGTTCTGGTCGTTCAGCCGCCGCGCCCGTACCGGGCTGCCGCGCGAGTACTCGCTGTTCGCGCTGGTCAACGTCGCCACCCTGCTGCTGAGCCTGGGCATCGTGGCCCTCGTGCGCTACCCGCTGGGCCAGGAGTCGGCCGTCGTGCTCCAGGCGGCCAACGTCGTGGCGATCGCCGTCGGCACCGTCGTCCGCTTCGTCGTCTACCGGCGGTGGGTGTTCCCCGCCGGGGTGGCGGACCGGCCGGGGCGCCCGTCGGCGGAGGTGACCACGGGGCGCCTGTGACTGCGGCGACGCAGGCGACCGCCGATCCGGTCGCTCGACCGCTCCGGCCGCCCGGCCGGGTTACCGTCGCTGCGTGTCAGACCAGGCCCAGGAGCGCCGGGACCGCATCCGGTCCCTCGCCGTCGCGTACGCGCGGGACCCTGCCGTGCGGTCCGTCGCCGTCGTCGGCAACAAGCCCCTGGACCCCGACCCGGAGCGCGCCGCGGCCATCGACGGCTGCGACCTCGTCGTGCGGGTGAACGGGTTCCGCCTCGACGACTCCCCCGCGGAGCAGACCTACGGCATGCGCGCGGACGTCGTCTTCTTCAACCGCGCGCTGCGGGCGACGCCGTGGTTCTTCGCCGGCTACCAGGACCGGATGCACCTCATGGTCGAGCCCGGGCGGCTGCACTGGGAGCCGGACCTGGTGCCGTCGTGGTGGCCCGCCGACCTCGGTCACCTGCACGTCAACAACGACGACCTCACGCTGCCGCTCTCCGAGGACCTCGGGCTGGACTCGCGCACGGAGGGCCTGTGGTCCACCACCGGCACCATGGCCGCCTGGTGGGCCCGCACGACCTTCCCGGAGGCCCGGCTGGAGCTGGCCGGCTACAGCTTCGTCGACGACCCCGAGCAGACCCGGTGGGCGCACGCCTCCGGTGACGACTGCATCGTGGGGCCCGAGCACCGCATCGCCCTCGAGGCCGAGCTGTTCCGCCGCTGGGCGGCGGCCGGCCGCACGACCCTCTGGTCCTGACGCCCCCGCGCCCGGCCGACCGGCGGGGCGCCACCGAGATGGAGGAGATCCCGTGAGGCTCCGCACGAAGCTGACCCACCGCATCAACCGGTCCGTCGCCTGGCGGGTCGAGGAGATGATCGAGGGGCTGCGCGGCGAGGTCGCCGAGATGCGGCGCCACCTCGACGACCTCGGGCACCGCACCCACGAGCTGGCCGACCGCGGGGCCGACGTGGAGAAGCGGCTCGGCGAGGTGCAGCACCGCCTCGACGCGGTGGAGCGCGAGTCCTCCTGGTCGGCCAACGAGCTGGCCCGCCTCGCGCCGCAGGCCGCCGCCTTCGAGACCCGGCTGGAGCAGGTGGCCCGGCCGACCGTGCTCACCGGAGAGCTGGCCGACCTCCCGGAGGCGCGCCTCCTGCTCGACGTGGTCCGGGAGGAGCACGCCCGGGTGCGGGCCCGGCTGTCGCTGGTCTCCGCCTACGAGGAGCGGCTCCGCCGGCTCGAGCAGCGGACGGCCCCCCAGGGCCGGTCGTGAGCGCCCTCGACCGCCTGCTCACCGGCGGCGGCGCCCCGTGGGTGATCGCCGAGCTGTCGGCCAACCACGACGGCAGCCTGCAGCGTGCCCTGGACACGATCGACGCCATCGCGGCGACCGGCGCCCAGAGCGTGAAGTTCCAGACCTACCGCGCCGAGTCGATGACGCTGGACTCCGACGGCGAGCCGTTCCGCATCAGCGGTGAGCACGGGCTGTGGGGCGGCCGGCGGCTGTTCGACCTGTACCGCGAGGCCGGCACGCCCTACGAGTGGCACGCGCAGCTGTTCGCCCACGCCCGCGAGCGCGGCCTCGTCCCCTTCTCCAGCCCCTTCGACGCCGGCGCCGTCGAGCTGCTGGAGAGCCTGGACTGCGCCGTCTACAAGATCGCCTCGGCCGAGCTGGTGGACCTGCCGCTGATCCGGCTGGTCGCCTCGACCGGCAAGCCGGTCGTCCTCTCGACCGGCATGGCGACGCTGGCCGAGATCGAGGCTGCCCTGTCGGCCGCCCGCGACGCCGGCTCCGGTGACCTCGTGCTGCTGAGCTGCACCGCCGCCTACCCGGCCGACCCGGCGGCCAGCCACCTGGCGAACATCGCGGTGCTGCGGGAGGCGTTCGGGGTGCCCGTGGGGCTCTCCGACCACACGCCGGGCATCGGCGTCCCGGTGGCCGCTGTCGCCCTCGGCGCGGTCGCGGTCGAGAAGCACGTGATGCTGGACCGCGACGGCGGCGGGGTGGACTCCGCGTTCTCCCTGGTGCCCACCGAGCTCGGCGACCTGGTGCGCGAGTGCACCGCGGCGCGGGCGGCGGTCGCCCCGGCACCCCGGTTCGGCGTGCGCCCCGGAGAGGAGGAGACCGCCCGGATGCGCCGCTCCCTGTGGGTCGTGGCGGACGTCGCCGCCGGTGACGTCGTCGGTCCCGGCACGGTCCGCGCCCTGCGGCCCGGCGGCGGGCTGGCCCCGGCGCGGTGGGACGACGTCGTCGGGCGGCCGTTCGCCCGGGCGGTGCCCGCCGGGACCCCGCTGGGCTGGGACGTCCTCGGGGCCGCGGGCAGCTGAGCGGAGCCGGCGCTCAGGCGCCGAAGAACCGCCGGACCAGCTCGCAGACCCGGTCGACGTCGTCGTCGGCCAACCCGACGAAGAGCGGCAGCGAGATCTCCTCCCGGTACCACTGCTCCGCGACCGGGCACTCCCCGCGGCGGTAACCGAGGTCGGCGAAGGCGGGGTGCCAGTGGGCGGGGACGTAGTTGACCTGCACGCCGATGCCCGCGGCCCGCAGGTGCTCGAACAGCGCCCTCCGGGCCTCGGCCGGGACCCGCGCCGGGTACAGGTGCCAGGCGACGGTCGCGTCGTCCGGCCGGTGCGGCGTGCGCACCTCCGGGACGTCGGCGAGCGCGGCGTCGTACCGCGCGCTGATCTCGGCTCGGCGGGCGACGAAGCCGGCCAGCCGCGCCAGCTGGCTGGAACCCAGGGCGCAGAGGACGTCGGGCAACCGGTAGTTCAGGCCGAGGGCGTGCACCTCCTGGTGCCACGGGCCCTCGTCGGGCCAGCGCTGCTCCCGCGGGTCGCGCACGAGCCCGTGGTTGCGGAAGGCCGCGGCGCGGGCGACCAGCTCCGGGGAGGTGCTCACCACCGCGCCGCCCTCGGCCGTCGTGAGGTTCTTGGTCGCGAAGAAGCTCAGCGTGGTGAGGTCGGCCAGCGAGCCCACGGGGCGGCCGCGCCAGACGGTGCCGATCGAGTGGGCCGCGTCCTCCATCAGCAGCGCGCCGGCGTCGTCGGCGACCGCGCGGAGCGCGTCCATGTCCGCCGGCAGGCCCGCGTAGTCGACGGCCGTGACGACGGCGGTCCGGTCGGTGACGGCGGCCGCCGCCGCGGCCGGGTCGAGGCAGCCGGTGCGCTCGTCCACGTCGGCGAAGACGACCCGGGCACCCAGGAGCGCGGCGGTGGCCGCGGTCGCGACGAAGGTCAGCGGCGGGACGACGACCTCCTGGCCGGCCCCGATGCCGGCGGCCGCGTAGGCGGTGTGCAGCGCCGCGGTCCCCGAGGTGACCGCCACCGCCGGGTGGCCGCCGGTCCAGCCGGCGAGGTCGGCCTCGAAACGGGCGACCGCCGGTCCCGTCGTCAGGTACTCGCCGCTGACCGCCGCGGCGACCGCGGCGACGTCGGACTCGTCCACCGACTGGCGGGCGTAGGGCAGCATCCGGTCAGTCCAGCCCGGCGATGAGCTCGCGGAGCCCGGGCACGTCGAGGAGCAGGTCGTTGGTGTCGGAGCGGTAGGCGAAGCCGTCGGCCATCTGCTCCCCCGCCGGCGGCTGGTAGCCCCAGCCGGCCAGGTAGGGGGTGATGACGTACCGGTCGCCGATGAGCAGGGTCCGCCGCGAGTCGTCGGCGGCGATCATCTCCTCGTGCAGCTTCTCGCCCGGGCGGATGCCGACCTCGACGGTCTCGGCCCCGGGCGCGATCGCCTCGACCAGGTCGAGCAGGCGGGTGCTGGGGATGCGCGGGACGTACAGCTCGCCGCCGTCCATGAGGTCCAGCGAGGAGACGACGAAGTCCACCGCCTGCGGCAGGGTGATCCAGAACCGCGTCATGCGGCGGTCGGTGATCGGCAGCGGCTTGCCCTCCTCCGCCAGCCGACGGAACAGCGGGATGACGCTCCCGCGGCTGCCCATGACGTTGCCGTAGCGGACCACGCTGAAGCGGGTCTCCTGGTGGGCGGCGTAGTGGTTGGCCGAGATGAACAGCCGGTCGGCGCAGAGCTTGGTCGCGCCGTAGAGGTTGATCGGGCTCGACGCCTTGTCGGTGGAGAGCGCCACCACCTTGCGGACGCCCGCGTCGATGGCGGCCTCGACCACGTTCTCCGAGCCGTTGACGTTGGTGCGGATGTACTCGACGGGGTTGTACTCGGCGGTGTCCACCTGCTTGAGCGCGGCGGCGTGGACGACGAAGTCGACGCCGTGCATGGCCCGGCGCAGCCGCTCGCGGTCGCGGATGTCGCCGATGAACCAGCGCAGCCGCTCGTCGTCGCCGAACTGGGCGCGCATGTCCGACTGCTTGAGCTCGTCCCGGCTGAAGACGACGATCCGGGTCGCGCCGAGCTCCAGCGCGCGCTGGACGAACGCCTTGCCGAAGGAGCCGGTGCCCCCCGTGACGAGGACGGATGCGCCGTCCAGCGAGGTGGGGCCGGTCAGGTGGGTCACGTACTGCTCCCTCGTGTTCGGTCGAGCCCTCGCGATGGTGTCACAGCCGGGGCCCCTCTCCCGGGTCGGGCAGGATGACCGGCATGCGCGTGGCTGCCGTCGTCCAGGCCCGGATGGGCTCCACCCGGCTGCCCGGCAAGGTGCTGCGCCCGCTCGGCGGGCGACCGGTCCTCTCCTGGGTCCTGCGGGCCGCGCGGGAGAGCGGCTGCCTCGACCGCGTGGTGGTCGCGACGAGCACGCTGCCGGAGGACGACGCGGTCGCCGGCGCCGCGCGCGCCGAGGGCGCCGAGGTGGTCCGTGGCGACGCCGACGACGTGCTGGCCCGCTACCTGCTGGCCCTCGAGCAGCACCCGGCGGACGCGGTACTGCGGCTGACCTCGGACTGCCCGCTGCTGGACCCCGACCTGCTGCGCGCCGTGGTCGCGCTGTGGCGGGCGGCGCCGGCGTCCTGCGACTACGTGGCGACGACGCTGGAGCGCACCCTGCCCCGGGGGCTCGACGCGGAGCTGGTCACGGCGGGGGCGCTGCTGCGGGCCGGGCGGGAGGCGGAGGGCTACCACCGGGCGCACGTCACCTCCTACGTGTGGAGCCACCCGGAGCTGTTCCGGCTCAGCGGGCTGGTGGTGCGTCCGGCGGCCGCCGATCTCCGGTTGACCCTGGACACCCCCGAGGACGCCGCCCTCCTCGACGCGGTGGTCGCCGCGATCGGGGACCGGGCCCCGTCGTGGCGGGAACTCGTCGAGCTGATGCGGTCCCGCCCGGAGCTCGCCTCGCTCAACGCGACCGTGGTGCAGAAGGCGCTCGAGGAGGGCTGAGCCCCGCCGCTCACCCGGCCAGGCGCGAGCCGTTGCGGCCGGCGACGACCTCGAGCCGCGTCGGGATGCGGGTCCGCAGCTCCTCGAGGTGGCTGATGACGCCCACCGTGCGCCCGCCGCGACGGAGCTCGTCGAGCACCGTCATCACCGCGTCCAGCGCCTGCGCGTCCAGCGTGCCGAACCCCTCGTCCACGAAGAGGGTGTCGATGCGGACCCCTCCGGTCTCCGCGGTGACCACGTCGGCGAGCCCCAGGGCCAGCGCCAGGGAGGCCATGAAGCTCTCCCCGCCCGACAGGGTCTTGGTGGGCCGCCGGGCCCCGGTGTACTCGTCGAACACGTCCAGCCCCAGGCCACCGCGGGCACCGTGCCGGCCCTGGGCGTCGCTGTGCAGGAAGGTGTAGCGCCCGCCCGACATGTCCAGCAGCCGCCGGCTGGCCACCTCGGCGACCTGCTCGAGGCGGGCGGCCAGCACGAACGACTGCAGCCGCATCCGGCGTGCGTTGGCCCCCCGGCCGTGCGCCAGGTCGGCCAGCGCGGTCACCTGGTCGCTCCAGGCCCGCAGCTCGGCCAGCGTGAGCTCGGCCGCGCTGACCCGCCCCACCAGCTCCTCCAGCGAGCCCGTGCAGCGGCGCGCCTGCTCCAGCTCGGCCACCGCCTCCTCCCGCCGGCGGGTGCCCCCGGCGCAGCGGGCCTCGAGCGCCGCCAGGTCGGGCCGCGCGGGCAGGTCGGCGAGCTCCGGGTCGGTCAGCTGGGCGCGCAGGACGGCCACCCGCTGGTCGTGCCCGTCGAGCCGGCCGTCCAGCTCGGCCAGGCGGCCGGGGCCGGGCAGTGCGGACTCCGCGGCGCGGGCGTCGTCGAACCCGGCGGTCACGGCCCGCTCCTCCGCCGCCCGGCGGGCCGCCTCCGCCTCGGCGCGGGTGCGCAGCTCATCCACCTCGGCGGCGACCACCGCCTCGCAGGCGTCGGCGGCCGCCGACAGCCGGGCGACGCGGGCGGCGAGGTCGGCGTCCTCCCCGCGGGCGGCGGCCAGCCGCGCGGTGAGCTCGGCGAGCCCGGCGCCCAGTGCGTCCCGCTCGGCGGTCCGCGCGCGCAGCTCCTCCCGGTCGGCACCGAGGCGGGCGGCCACCTCCTCCCGCCGGCCGACCAGCTCGCGCAGGCGAGCCTCGGCCGGGGCGAGCCCCGCGGCCAGGCCGGTCGCGGTGCGCACCGCTGCGGTGAGCTCGGCGACGCGGCCCGCCTGCTCCTCCGGCGGCAGCTCGCCGGCGCGCGCCCGCAGGCCGGCGAGCTCCCGCTCCGCCGCCTCCAGGCGTCCGGTCGCCGCGGTGAGCGCTGCCTCCGCGGCGTCGGCGACCACGCGGGCGGCGTCCTCGTCGGCGGCCGTGACCCGCTCGCCACCCGGTGCTGCGGGCCGCGGGTGCTCGACGGCGCCGCAGACCGGGCAGTCTGCGCCGTCGGTGAGCCCGGCGGCGAGCTCGGCGGCCATGCCGTCCAGCCGCCGGGCGCGCAGGTCCAGCCAGCGCTCCCGGGCGTCCGCGCGGGCGTCGCGCGCGGACGCGGTGTCCTCGCGCAGCCCGTGGAGCGTCCCGTCCAGCTCCGCCGCCGCCCGGCCGGCCACGAGCGCCGCCTCGGCGGACTCCAGCGACGCGCGCAGACCCGGCAGCTCCGCGGTGGCCGCCCGCGCCCGGGCCACCTCCTGCTCCTGCCCGGCGACCTGCTCCGGGAGGGCGGCGAGGTCCTGCTCCCCCGCCCGGCACCGCCCGGTCAGCTCGCCGACCTGCCGGGCGAGCGCTGCGACGGACCGCTCCAGGGCACGGGCGCGGTCCACCTCGGGGAGCAGCGCACGCGCCTCGGCGGCCCCGTCCCGCAGCTCGCGCGCCACCAGGCCGTCGGCCGGGCGGCCGCCGGCGACCGGCTGCCACGCCGCGACGGCGCCGGCCAGCACCGCGGCGGCCCGCTCGGCCGCGCGGCCGGCCGCACCCGCGGCGTCCAGCACGTCGCGCAGCGGCTCGGCCCGTCGAGCGGCGTCGCGCTCGGCCCGCAGGCGCGTGAGCCCCGGCTCGCGCCGCTCGAGGTCGGCGAGCTCCGCTGCCGCCTGGTCCCGCCGGGTGTGCCGCGCGGCGAGCGCGCGGGCCCCGGCCAGCTCGGTGTCCGCGGCGGCCACCTCGGCGGCGGCCGCGTCCGCGCGCGCGGTGGCCGACGCGAGCCGCGCCTCCGCGGTCGCGCGGACGTCGGCGACCCAGCGGAGCACGCCCCCGCCGGCACCCGCGCCCACCAGCTCGGGGGCGAGCTCCTCGGGCACGTCGACGTCGGCGGCCTGGGCGACGCGGTCCAGCAGGGCACCGAGCTGGTGGCGGGCCTCCTCGGTGCGCGCGCGGACCGCCGTCCGTTCCTCGGCGAGCCACTCCTCGGCACGGGCGAAGCGGTCGACGTCGAAGAGGGTGCGGAGCAGCTCGGTGCGGTGCTCCGGCTCCGCCCGCAGGAAGCGCGCGAAGTCGCCCTGCGGGAGCAGCACCACCTGGCAGAACTGGTGCACGTCCAGCCCGAGCCGGGCGCGCAGGTGCTCCGAGCCCTCGTCGATGCGCGTGCTGACCGGCTCCCACCCGCCGTCGGTGAGCCGGGAGACCACCAGCTTGGCCTGCTCGGTCGCCCAGCCCTCGCCGCGCTTCTTCGGCCGCTGCTGCTCGGGCCGCCGCACGACCCGGAGCCGCTCCTCCCCGAGGGTCAGCTCGCAGCTGACCTCGGTGCGGGTGGCGGCGTCGGCGTGGTCGCTGCGCAGCCGCTTCTCCTCGCCGCGGGCACCGGGGACCCGCCCGTAGAGGGCGAAGACGACGCCGTCCAGCAGCGTGGTCTTGCCGGCACCGGTGGGCCCCCACAGCAGGAACAGCCCGTCGCGGCCCACCTCGTCGAGGTCGACCTCCACCGTGCCCGCGAAGGGGCCGAACGCCGTCAGGGACAGCCGGTGCAGCCTCATCGGGCCGCCTCCTCGCGGTCGGCGGCGCCCAGCGCCCGCGCCAGCAGCTCCCGCTCGGCGGCGCTCGCCGGGACACCGCGCACCGCGCTGACGAACTCCCCGGCGATCTCCAGCGCGCTGCGCCCCCGCATCCGCTCCTGGTAGCTGCCGCCCCCGGTCGAGGCCCCGGCCCCCGTCCAGTCCAGGTGCACGCAGTGCGGGAAGCGGGTCTGCAGCCGGCGCATGGGGTCGGCCGGCCGTGCCGGGTCGGTGAGCCGGGCGGAGACGAAGTGCTGCTCCGCTGCCTCGTGGGCCGGGTCGGCGAGCAGCTCCTCCAGCGTGCCGGCGAGCACGCTCAGCGGCCGCGGGGTGGGCAGCGCGACCGGGCGCACGCCGGCCAGCCCGGCGGCGTCGAGGTCGACGAGCCAGGCCTGTTTCTGCTGCCCGGCCTCGCCGAAGGAGTAGGCCAGCGGCGAGCCGCTGTAGCGCATGCGCGGGGTGAGGGTCTGCGGGCGGTGCAGGTGCCCGAGCGCCACGTAGTCGACGCCGTCGAACACCGCGCCGGGCACCAGGTCCACACCGCCGACGCAGATGTCCCGCTCGCTGTCGCTGGCCACCCCGCCCCCGACGAAGGCGTGCGCGAGCACCACCGAGCGCGCGCCCGGCCGGAGGAACAGATCGGCGCGCACGCGGTCCATCGCCTCGCGAAGCACCGCCTCGTGCCCGCGGGCACCGGGGACCCCGAGTTCGTGCCGCGCCACCTCGGGCTCCAGGTAGGGGATGCCGTAGACGGCGACCTCCCCGTGCTCGTCGGCCAGCAGGACCGGCTCGTCGAGCCGGGCGGTGGCCGCGCGCACGTGCAGGCCCGCCGCGCTCAGCAACCCGGAGAACGTGCCCAGCCGCCGGGCGGAGTCGTGGTTGCCGGGGGTGAGCACCACCCGGGCGCCGGTGGCCAGCAGCCGGCCGACGACCCGGTCCAGCACCGCGGTGGCGTCGGCGGAGGGAACGGCGCGGTCGTAGACGTCACCGGCCACGACGACGACGTCGACCCGCTCGCTCGCGACGACCGAGGCCAGCCCGCCCAGCACCTCCTCCTGCTCGGCGAGCAGATCGGTGCCGTGCAGGGTGCGGCCGATGTGCCAGTCAGAGGTGTGCAGGAGCCGCATGGGCGCAGAAGCTAGAGAGGGGGTCCGACAGTTCCGCCCAGGCGCGCCGTGACGGATCCGTCACGGTCGGCCCCGGGAGGTCTGCCCGCGTCAGCGCACGCGCCCGGCGACCTCGGGACGGGTGCGCGTCCGCGCCGGCGTCTCCTGGGCCGGCAGCGGCGGCAGCGCGCGCCGCGGCGGCAGCTCCGCCCCGGCCGACCGCCGGTCGCCGTGCATCGCGGTCGCCACGTGGCCGGCCAGCCGTGCCGTCACCGGCTCGACGTGCTCGGGCGCGTCGCCGCCCCCCACCCCGCCGCCGGCCGGGATCCGTTCGCGAGCGGCCGGGCGGCGCCCCTCGGCCGGGGCGGCGACCCGGGTCCAGAGGGCCAGCATCCGGCGCCGGGCGGGCTCCTCCACCGCCTGGTGCAGGACCGCGGCCAGCGCCATCGAGACGAGCACGATGACCGGGATGGCGAGGGCCACCGCCGGCGTCACCTGGCCGCGCCGCGACACGTCCTGCCAGGCCACGGTGATCGCCACGTCCATGACCACGAAGTGCACCAGGTAGAGGCAGTAGGAGATCCGGCCGCCGTACACCAGCGGACCGGACGAGAGCCACCGTGACGGCCCGCGCTCGCTGAGCGCCAGCCCCACGATGAGCACCGGGTAGAGGATCGTCACGATACCGGCGTAGTCGCCGCCGCCCGCGACACCCGCCCGCCAGTGGGCCCAGATGCTGCCGGTCACCACACCGACGACGCAGACCACCGACAGGACCAGGCCCCACTGCTCGGACCGCACGGAGGGACGGGTGGCGTGGAAGGCCAGGCAGGCGAGGATGCCGGCGACGAAGCAGCAGCCGATCCGCAGCACCCAGCTGGTGGCGACGTCCGGAGTGCCGTGGAGGTAGGCGTTGAGGAACAGCGGCACCATCGCGGCGCAGCCGAGCCCCAGCAGGACCACCGCCGGGAGCCGTCGCAAGGGTCGCAGGAGGAGGGCCAGCACCGGGAAGAGGAGGTAGGCGAACCACTCGGCGCTGATCGACCAGCCCGGCGGGTTGAAGCTCTGCCCGGTGAGGACGCCCTCGCCCCACATCTGGGTCATGGTCAGCTGGCGGGCGAGCTCCCCGACCGTCGCCTCGGGGTGGCGCGCGACCACGTCGACGGCCCAGCCGGCCTGCCCGATCGCGAACAGCCAGGCGAAGGCGACCACGGTGACGACGGCGTAGGACGGCCAGACCCGGGCCAGCCGGTTGAAGAGGAAGCGGAGGGACTCACCGGTCCGCCAGCGCGCGCCCATCTCGTCCAGGTAGCTGTGCGCGATGACGAAACCGCTGAGGACGAAGAACAGCTCGACGCCGGTCCACCCAGCGCGCAGCAGGGAGTGCAGCGCCGGGAGCTGGTCCAGGTACGCCGACGAGAGCCAGGCGACGTGGTAGAGCACGACCCACGTGGCGGCGACCGCCCGCAGCCCGGTGAGGGCCCTGATGTCCCGCCTCGGCGCGCCGGTCCCCGAGCGACCCTCGGCCACGTGCGCGCGCGTCGACACAGACATCCCCCAGTTCGTTCGGGCGGGACCGGTCTCCGGGCCCGCACCGACGCTAGACCGGTGAGGTCGATGGACTGAACTCGAACGATCACAGTCTGCAATCGGAGTTGTGGGCAGGTGGTGCCAAGCCACGGCACACCCGTCACAGGAGTCCCGTCAGAAGTCGCCGTGGTCCCCGTGCCACCCGGCGCCCTGCTGCGCCCGGCGCTCGGCGTCCTCCTCGATCATCACGTTGAGCAGGTGCTGCACGCCGTCGCTGTCGGGGATCCGGTGGAGCACCGTCGGGCCGCTGTCGCCGGCGGTCTCGATGGTGAGCGTGCCCGAGTTGACGATCCGCTCCCAGAGGCTCTGGCTGTAGGAGACGTCGGTGATCCGGGACAGCCCCAGGTCCCGCCCGCGGCGGGCGAGGATGCCCTCGCGGAAGAGCAGCCGGTGGGTGGTGACCACGTAGTGCGTCGTCCGCCAGCGCAGCAGCGGCACGACGACGAGGACGAGCAGGAGCACGACGGCGAGGCCCACAATCGCCAGCCGGTAGACCCCCTGCTGCCGGCCCGGGGGCACCAGGGCGGCTCCGAAGGAGGCGCCCCCGACGACGAGCAGGAAGAGGAGCACCGGGCGGACGAGGGTCAGCCAGTGGGGGTGCAGGTGGCGCACGACCTCTTCGTCGTCGGCGAGCAGCTTGTCGGGGTACGGCACCCCACCAGGATGCCGCCGATCCGGTCGCGGGCGGGGTGCGCGACGCCCCCGGCGCGTCCGCCTCGGCCCGTCAGGCGCGCCGGACGTGCCGGACGTCGCCGCTGGCGAGCTCCACCTGCCCCTCGGCGGTGTCGAGCACCAGCCGGCCGTCCCAGTCGATCGCCCGCGCGGTGCCCACGAGCGCCGACCCGTCGGGCATCGACACCTCGACGGTGCTGCCGACGGTCGATGACCAGGTGAGGTAGTCCCGGGCGAGCCCGGAGACGACCGGGTCGCCCAGCGCCTCGCGCCACGCCGCGTAGCGCCGCTCGACCGCCCGCAGGAAGGCCAGCAGCACCGGACCGCGGTCCACGGTCCCGCCGGTCACGGCCGACAGGGACGTACCGGTCGCCGGGAGCTCTGCCTCCGTCGTCGAGACGTTGAGGCCGACGCCGACGACGACGCCCGGCGCCTCACCGGCCCCGCCGACCGACTCGGCGAGGATGCCGGCGAGCTTGCGCCCGTCCCGCGCCAGCAGGTCGTTGGGCCACTTCACCGTCGCCAGCACGCCGGTGACGTCCCGCACCGATTCGGCCAGCGCCACGCCGGTGAGCAGCGGCAGCCAGCCACGGCGGGCGGCGGGCACGTCGGGGCGCAGGAGGAAGGAGACGGTGAGGCCGGCGCGGGGCGGCGACGTCCACACCCGGTCCAGGCGACCGCGCCCGGTGACCTGGTGCTCGGCCACCAGCACGGTGCCCTCGGGGGCGCCGTCCGCGGCGGCGGTGGCCAGCGCGGCGTTCGTGGAGCCGATCTCCTGCACCACCTCGATCGAGCGCCACAGGGCGGTGTCGCGCGTGAGGGCGGCCTGCAGGGCGGCGGCGTCGAGGGCGGGTCGCTCGAGATCGGACCAGCGCGAGGAGGGTGTGTCGGGCACGGGGAGACGGTAGCCAGGGACGGCGGCGGACAGGGCGCTCGCGCTCGGCGGTGGGGACTCCGGAGGGAAGGCGGCGAGCCGCTCCCCTACGCTACGGAACCCGTGGCCGGTCTCCGCGCCACGCCCCGAGCACAGCAGCGCCGCCACGGCGGCCGCCGAGCGCCAGCGAGGAGAACGAGGACGCGTGAGTGCCGCCGAACTGCAGAACGCCGGGGAGCACGTCCCCGACGACGTCGACATCCACACGACCGCGGGCAAGCTCGCCGACTTCGAGCGCCGGGTGCAGGAGGCCGTCCACGCGGGTTCCGAGCGCGCGGTGGAGAAGCAGCACGCCGCGGGCAAGATGACCGCCCGCGAGCGGATCGAGGCGCTGCTGGACCCGGGCTCGTTCACCGAGTTCGACGAGTTCGCCCGCCACCGCTCGACCAACTTCGGCATGGCGGAGAAGCGCCCGTTCGGCGACGGCGTCGTCACCGGGTACGGCACCGTCGACGGCCGGCCGGTGGCGATCTTCTCCCAGGACGTGACCGTCTTCGGCGGCAGCCTCGGCGAGGTCTACGGCGAGAAGATCGTCAAGGTGCAGGACTTCGCCATCAAGAACGGCTGCCCGGTCATCGGCATCAACGAGGGCGGCGGCGCGCGCATCCAGGAGGGCGTGGTCTCCCTCGGCCTGTACGGCGAGATCTTCCAGCGCAACGTGCACGCCTCCGGCGTCATCCCGCAGATCTCGCTGGTGATGGGCCCGGCCGCCGGTGGGCACGTCTACTCCCCCGCGCTCACCGACTTCATCGTCATGGTCGACAAGACCAGCCAGATGTTCATCACCGGCCCCGACGTCGTGAAGACCGTGACGGGTGAGGACGTCTCGCTCGAGGAGCTGGGCGGCGCGCGGACGCACAACACCAAGTCCGGCGTCGCGCACTACCTGGCCGAGGACGAGAACGACGCGCTCGACTACGTCAAGGCGCTGCTGTCCTACCTGCCGAGCAACAACCTCGACCCGCTGCCGGCGGTCGAGATGGCCCCGGTCGAGACCGTCCTCCCCGACGCGCTGACCGACGAGGACCGCGAGCTCGACGCGTTCATCCCGGACTCGGCGAACACCCCCTACGACATGCACACCGTCATCGAGCACGTGCTCGACGACGGCGAGTTCCTCGAGGTGCAGCCGCTCTTCGCACCCAACATCCTCATCGGCTTCGGCCGGGTCGAGGGCCGGCCGGTCGGCGTCGTGGCCAACCAGCCCACCCAGTTCGCCGGCACGCTGGACATCGACGCCAGCGAGAAGGCCGCCCGCTTCGTGCGCACCTGCGACGCGTTCAACATCCCGGTGCTCACCTTCGTCGACGTCCCCGGCTTCCTGCCCGGCACGTCGCAGGAGTGGGAGGGCATCATCCGCCGCGGCGCGAAGCTGATCTACGCCTACGCCGAGGCCACCGTCCCGAAGGTCACGGTGATCACCCGCAAGGCCTACGGCGGCGCCTACGACGTCATGGGCTCCAAGCACCTGGGCGCCGACGTCAACCTGGCCTGGCCGACGGCGCAGATCGCCGTCGTCGGGGCGCAGGGCGCCGTCGGCATCCTCTACCGCAAGGAGCTGGCCGCGGCCGAGGACCCCGACGCCAAGCGCGCCGAGCTGATCGCCGAGTACGAGGACACCCTCGCCAACCCCTACATCGCCGCCGACCGCGGGTACGTCGACGCGGTGATCCCGCCCTCGCACACCCGGGTCCAGGTCACCAAGGCGCTGCGGGTGCTGGCCAACAAGCGGCAGACCCTGCCGCCCAAGAAGCACGGGAACATCCCGCTGTGACCGAGGGGACCCCGCTGCTGCGGGTGGTCAAGGGCGAGCCGACGGCGGAGGAGCTGGCGGCGCTCACCGTCGTCGTCGCCGCGCTGTCGCAGCGCCGCCCGCGCCGCCGGCCCACCCCGGTCGGCGCCTGGGCCTCCTACGGCGACGCCCACCGGGGCGCGCTGCGCGCCGGTCCCGGTGGCTGGCGGGCCGCGGGGAGGTTCGCGTGACCGCGGAACGCCGGCTGGTGCTGGCCTCGGCGTCGCCGGCGCGGCTGTCCCTGCTGCGCCAGGCCGGACTGTCGCCGGAGGTCGTGGTCAGCGACGTCGACGAGTCGGCCTACTCGGCCCCGCGCGTGGCCGAGCACGTCGCGCTCCTGGCCGCCGCGAAGGCCGCGGCGGTCGCCAAGCGGGAGACCGACGCGCTCGTCATCGGCGCGGACTCCCTCCTGGAGTTCGGCGGCAAGCCCCAGGGCAAGCCCGCGGACGCCGCCGAGGCGCGCGACCGGTGGCGGCGGATGGCCGGGCGCTCGGGCATCCTGCACACCGGTCAGGCGCTGTTCGACGTCCGGGACGGCGCCGTGGTCAGCCGCGACGTCGCCGTGGCGTCCACGGTCGTCTACTTCGCCGACCCGACGCCGCCGGAGGTGGAGGCCTACCTGGCCACCGGGGAGCCGCTGGCGGTGGCGGGCGCGTTCACGCTCGACGGCCTCGGCGCACCGTTCGTCCGCCGCGTCGAGGGCGACCCGGCCGCGGTGGTGGGGCTCTCGCTGACGGTCCTCCGCACGCAGCTGGGCAGGCGCGGGCTGACCATCACCGACCTCTGGCGCCGCTGAGCCCGGCTGGTGAGGGCGAGGGCATCGAGGGGCTAGCGGTCAGTCGCGGACTCGCCCTGAAGGCGGCCTATGGGACACCCTGGGGGGCCGGCTGACCTCCCCGGCGTCAGCCGAGCCAGACGAATCTCACCCGCCGACCGACCGGTGATGGTGGCCAGGGCGCACGTCCGGAACCCGACACGTTCAGCCCTGGAGTTCACCTGCCCCGCCGCGCGTGAATACTCAAGGGGTGGCTAGCAACCGGTTGACTTACGGCGATGAGCTCCACCTCTCCACCTGCGACTGGTGCGGTCGTGGTACCAGCGAGCGCGACCTAGTCGAGGTGCCAGGTCCGTCTGAGGTTTGTCCGGAATGCGTGTCGCATTACGACTCCGAGACGGACACCGTGTCCTGACCCGCACGGTATGAGGATGGTCTGCGTGCGTCGGTCGCGGTCCGTAGTGAAGCCCTAATCCATCGAACGTGTCCCTTAGTGGGCCGCTCAGGGACACATCCCGTCGGCGCAGGCGTTCCCGCTGGACGTCTGGGCGGCTGCGCACCTCGACCGCGTTCCCGCGGGGAACGCATCGGCCGCTGTCCACGAGTGGGCAGCTCAGGACGGGTTTCGCAGCCTTTCCTGGCCGGACGCCCTGGCCGCATCTCGGGCGGTCGCATCCGCCGAGTCGGCCGGATCTGTCACGCATGTGCCGTGCTCAGCCTGCGTTGACCTCGGGTCGGGCCCACACCCCCGAGGGACCGTGAGCGGCGCCCGCCAGGCGGGCCGCCCCCTGGCGGGCCACGCGGACTACCGGGCGGGCGCCGCGTCGGATCGCGCGCGCGAGCACGCGCTTCGCCCGCGCCGAGGTGCGCGCCGCCTCGGCCGCCCGCGCCTCCGCGGCGAGCCGCTCGACCTCCGCGGCGAGGCGCTCGGTCTCGTCCGCGGCGCGCCGCTGCGCCTCCGCGGCGGCGAGCCGGTCCGCCTCACCCTGCGCCGCGAGGGCCACCACCAGCCCTGCCACGCCGTCGACCGCCGCGTCGAGCAGCTCCTCCGGCGCGGTGACCACCGGCTCCGCGAGGACGGCGGGCTGCGGCACCAGCTCCTCGAGCGACCCGATCACGGGGATGCCCAGCTCCTCGACCTGGCGGATGTGCCGCTTGGACTCCAGCACCGCCCACTCGTGGTGCTCCGCCGGCAGCACCAGCCGGGCCTCCTGCCCGCGACGCCCGCTGAGCACCCCCTTGGCCAGGCCCCACTTGAGCAGCGGGTCGCCCAGTCGCCACTGGAGCCCCTGCTCCCGGGTGGTCACGTTGATCCGGCGCATGAGCTCCGCCGACGCGGCCCCGAGCGACTCGTTGAGCTCCGGCACACGGGTGTCGTAGCCCTCGGGGTCCACCTCGATGGCCTCGGCGAACCGCCGCCACAGCAGGGCGTCGTCCGCACCGCGCCCGGGGATGGTCACCAGGCGCATCCGGTCGGCGGGGACGGCCTCGGCCCAGGTGCGCATGATCCGGCCCAGGTCGTGGTCGGTGTGGAACTGGCGGCCGGCCTCCCGCTCGAACGGCTCGTCGCTGGTGACCGCGTCGAGGTACTCCTCCCAGGTCCAGGTGGCCCAGTTCTGCATCTGCTCCTGCCACTGCGACGGCACCGCCCGGGCGATGTCACGGGCGGTGGCCACGACCCGCACCTCGTGGTGCCGCAGCGAACCGGCGATGTACCCCACCTGCGCCGGGGTGGCGTGCACCAGCCACTCCATCGAGAGGACGGCCGCCCGCCCCTCCCAGGCGTCGACCTCGGCCACGAAGCGGTCCCAGGCGCCCGCCGCCTCGTCGGACCGCTGACCGCCCGGGTGCACGTCCAGCACGTCGCGGACGGCGTGCACCTGGTCGGCCCACACCCGACCGGCCCACAGCACCCCGTCGGCGGCCAGCCGGTCCCGGTTCCTGGCCATGAGGCGCTGCAGGTAGGTCGTCCCGGACTTGGGGGTCCCGATGTGCAGGTGGACGATCATGGGTGCGAGCTCCAGACGTTCCGTGTGCCGCGCTCTGCGTGCGGTGAGTTGCCAGTCGGTCACCAACCGTAAAGACGTCGGACCCGTTCCGGCGGGAGGCGTAATCCGATCGGCATGTCGACATGTCGCCATGCCCGGGCGCGGGCCACCCCGCGGTCGGCGACGCCCCGCCCGCCTGGCTACAGTCCGAGCCGTCCGAACGAGAGGGAGAGCCCCGTGCAGAAGGTCCTGATCGCCAACCGCGGCGAGATCGCGGTCCGCGTCGCCCGCGCCTGCAAGGACGCCGGCCTGACCAGCGTGGCCGTGTACGCCGAGCCCGACCGCGACGCGCTGCACGTCCGCGTGGCCGACGAGGCCTTCGCCCTGGGCGGCACCACGCCCGGCGACTCCTACCTCGTGATCGACAAGATCCTGGATGCGGCGAAGCAGTCCGGCGCGGACGCCATCCACCCCGGCTACGGCTTCCTCTCGGAGAACGCCGACTTCGCCCAGGCCGTCCTCGACGCCGGGCTGACCTGGATCGGCCCCTCCCCCCAGGCGATCATCGACCTCGGGGACAAGGTCGCCGCCCGGCACATCGCCACCAAGGCCGGCGCGCCCCTGGTGCCCGGCACCAAGGACCCGGTCGGCGGCGCCGACGAGGTCGTGGCCTTCGCCGAGGAGCACGGCCTGCCGGTGGCCATCAAGGCGGCGTTCGGCGGTGGCGGCCGCGGCCTCAAGGTCGCCCGCACCATGGAGGAGATCCCCGAGCTGTTCGACTCCGCGGTCCGCGAGGCCGTCGCCGCCTTCGGGCGCGGCGAGTGCTTCGTCGAGCGGTTCCTGGACAAGCCCCGCCACGTCGAGGCCCAGGTGCTCGCCGACACCCACGGCAACGTCGTCGTCGTCGGCACCCGCGACTGCTCGCTGCAGCGGCGCAACCAGAAGCTGGTCGAGGAGGCCCCGGCGCCGTTCCTCACCGACGAGCAGCGGGCCCGCATCCACGAGTCGGCGAAGGCGATCTGCCGGGAGGCCGGCTACCACGGCGCCGGCACGGTGGAGTACCTCGTCGGCACCGACGGCTCGATCTCCTTCCTCGAGGTGAACACCCGGCTGCAGGTCGAGCACCCCGTCTCGGAGGAGACCAGCGGGCTGGACCTGGTCCGCCAGCAGTTCCGCATCGCCGAGGGCCTCCCGCTGGAGATCACCGAGGACCCGGACCCCCGCGGCCACAGCATCGAGTTCCGCATCAACGCCGAGGACGCCGGCCGCAACTTCATGCCGGCCCCCGGCCCGGTGGAGCGCCTGGAGATCCCGCAGGGCCCGGGCGTGCGCTGGGACTCCGGCGTGGAGACCGGCGGCGAGGTCGCGGGCGCGTTCGACTCGATGCTCGCCAAGCTGATCGTCACCGGTGCCACCCGCCAGGAGGCCCTGCAGCGCGCCCGCCGAGCCCTGGACGAGCTCGTCGTCGAGGGCATGCCCACGGTCATCCCGTTCCACCGCGCCGTCGTCCGCGACGAGGCCTTCACCAGCGAGCCCTTCACGGTGCACACCCGCTGGATCGAGACCGAGTGGGACAACCAGGTCCCGCCCTACAGCGCCGCACCCGCCGGCCACGACGAGGAGACGCCCCGGCAGACCGTCGTCGTCGAGGTCGGTGGCCGCCGGCTCGAGGTGTCGCTGCCCGCCGGGCTCGCCGCCGGAGGGGCCGCCGCGGCGCCCGGTGCCGCGGCCAAGCCCCGCAAGCGGGGATCGGGCCACGGCGGCTCGGCCGCGTCCGGCGACTCCCTCACCTCGCCCATGCAGGGCACGATCGTCAAGGTCGCGGTCGAGGACGGCGCCACCGTCGAGGCCGGCGACCTCGTCGTCGTGCTGGAGGCGATGAAGATGGAGCAGCCCATCACCGCGCACAAGGCCGGCACGGTCTCCGGCCTGACCGCCGAGGTCGGCGCCTCGGTCACCAGCGGCGCGGTGCTCTGCACCATCGCCGACGCCGAGGGCTGATCGCCCCGGGTGCGGAAGGGCCCGCCGGCGCACCTGCGCCGGCGGGCCCTCGTGCTCAGATCCTTCGCACCTGACCGGTCCGGTAGTCCAGCCGCAGCGTCCCGCTCTGGAACCGCTGGGACTCGCCGTCGGTGAAGAAGCGCCGCCCCTCCACCGGGTACCCCAGGCCGCGCTCCCAGCCGAGCGACGCCCACGCGTCGCGCACCCAGCCCCCGACGGCGTGGCTCCCGCTGCTCGCCGAGGTGTACACGGACCCGCCCTGGAAGTGCACGAAGCAGCCGGAGTCGGGCAGCCCGCAGACCTGGTCGGTCACCGGGTAGCCCAGGGCGCCGTTCTCCCAGCCCGAGGCGGCCCAGACGCCGCGCGTGGCCGGGTCGACCAGCCGCGCCCCCGTCGCCGGCGACCAGTACACCGAGCCGCGCTGGAAGTGCTGGAAGCAGCCACCGCCCCGGATGCCGCAGACGGTGTCGCCGGCCGGGTAGCCGAGCGGCCCCCGTTCCCACCCGGAGGCGGCCCAGCGGTCGCGGACCGGACCGACCAGGTCGTGCGCCCCGGTCGACGCCGAGGTGTAGACCGACCCGCCCTGGAAGTGCACGAAGCAGCCGGAGTCGGGCAGCCCGCAGACCTGGTCGCCCACCGGGTAGCCGAGCCGGCCGTTCTCCCAGCCCGTCGCCGCCCAGCGCTGCCGGACCGCCGTGCCGATCAACCGCGTCCCCGTGCCGGCGGACGAGTACACCGACCCGCCCTGGAAGTGCTGGAAGCAGCCGCCGTCGCGGAGCCCGCAGACCGTGTCGGAGACCGGGTAACCGAGCAGGCCGTTCTCCCAGCCCGACGCGGCCCACCGGTCCCGCGTGCGCCCCTGGGTGAGGTACGCCCGCGCCTGGGCGCCGGTCGCGTACAGGGAGCCGCGCTGGAAGTGCTGGAAGCAGCCGCCGCCCCGCAGCCCGCAGACCGTGTCGGTCACCGGGTAGCCCAGCCCGTTCTCCCAGCCCAGCGAGGCCCACCGGTCCCGCGGCGAGTGCATGACGCCGCGCGCCCCGGTGGCCGGCGACCAGTAGATCGATCCCCGCTCGTAGTGGGTGAAGCAGCCGCCGTCACGGAGCCCGCACAGCTTGCCGGTCGTCGCGGCGCCCAGCACCGCGGCCCCGCCGAGCCGCTGGTAGGCCAGCTCGACGGGGTCACCGGCGACCACCTCGACGACGGCGGAGGAGCTCGTCGCCTCCAGGACCGTCACGGCGAAGGGCGCGCGGCCGAAGGTGACCGGGGTGCCCTGCGGGATGACGACGCCCGCGTCCGAGTACCAGTCGGCCTGCCCGGACGGGGTGCCGTCCAGGAGCCAGGACGTGTCACCGAGCGCGTCGGTGGACTCGCGCAGCTGGACCCCGCTCTGCAGGCCGGGCCAGTTGGTCGACGTCCCGAGCCAGCTGTCGCGCCCCGTGGGCGTCCGGTACTCCAGCCAGTACACGACCCCGTCGGCGTCGACGAGCCGGACCGCCCGCGTGCCCGTGCGGCTGCCCACCGGCGAGAGGGTGAACCGGGTGGTCGCGGCGCCCGCCGAGAAGCTCGGGGTGCCCGTCGGGAGCACGCCCAGCAGGGCGGCCTGCGGCGCGTTGAGGGACCCGACCGGCCCCCAGTCGATCCCCATCACGTCGTACATGTCGTCGTAGCCGGTGATCTGGCAGGGGCCACCGACCACGACGCCGTCGCACTGGCGGCGGGAGGAGTGGCCGAGGCCGAAGTTGTGGCCGAACTCGTGGGCGATGACCGCGAGCCCGGGTGCCTGCACGTAGGCCAGGCCCCCCGAGCCCAGTCCGTTGCCGATGGTGCCGAGGCCGTGGGAGCAGCCGGGCGAGCCGGCGGGGACGTACACCAGGAGGTGCTTGCCGGGGCCGGAGGTCCACCCCGCCCGGGCCGCCGCCTCGTTCCAGAGCGCGAAGGGGTCGGTGCACGACGTCGTGGACTGGGTCGTCCAGTCGAAGCCGGCGACCGTGCCGAGGCGGACGGCGCCGCCGGTCTGCTCCGCCCAGAAGTCGGCGACCGACCCGTTGACGGCGTTCTCGACCTGCGCCAGCGTGGTCCCGTCCCGGGTGGCGCCGGCCGGCTGCAGCATCACCACGGTCACGGGGTGGTTCACCGTGGTCGTGCTGGTGGTGGACGCCGCGACCGGTTCCTCCGGCGCGGCCAGCACCTCGGTGGCCAGCACCTCGCGCGCCGGCTCCATGCCCTGCTCGGACGCCTCGTCGACGACCTCGTCCCCCACGGTCACCTCGACCGTGGAGCCGACCTCGACCGGCGGGAGCTCCGCGGTCGACACCCGGACGGCGTCACCGTCGTCCGTGCGGACCCAGCTGAGCAGCCCGGCCCCGTGCCCGCCGTCCTGGTGCTCGCCGTCCTCGTGGACGTGCCCGCTCTCGGGGGCCACGGCCGGATCGGCGTACGCCTGGACGAGTTCGCCGACGACCGTCTCGCCGGGGGTGACCGTGTCGTCCTGCGCCTGGGTCGCCGGGGCGGCGAACACGGTGAGGAAAGCGGCACCGGCGGCGACCAGGACGGACGCGCGCAGGTGTCGGGATCGGTGGCTGTCGCGCACGCGGAGCTCCTGGGCCGGGGGGACTACTCCCAGCACATCGGCGGGGCCACGGCGGAACTGGATCCGGATGTGGGGCGCATCACCCGCGCAGGCGATGCCGGCGCAGCGCCTGGACCAGCAGCAGGGCCGCACCGGTGAGCGCCGCCGCGGCGCCCGGCAGCAGCAGGCCGCCGAAGGAGCTCGAGCTGTCCGCGACCGGCTCGAGCGGGACGCCGCGCTGCGGCACCGCGATCGTGACCGCCGGCGCCCACGGCACCGGCGGCTGCGCCGCCACCTCCGGCTCGGCCGCCGCGGCCGGCCCGGCGTCGCCGACCGGGGCCCCGGCCACGGCACCGAGCCGGGAGCCGCTGCCCTGGCCGGGCTGATCCGGCGCCGCGGCGGCCGCCGTGGCGGGCCGTGGCGCCGGGACCACGTCGACGACCGCCCCGCCCGCGTCGACGTCCCGCACGGCGACGGTGAAGTCGCCCCCGGACAGCGGGACCGCGATCCCGGACGGCAGCGCGAACTGGAGGTCGGCCTCCCAGCGGTCGGCCGGGCCGGGCGTGCCGTCCAGCAGCAGCGAGGTGTCGGGGAACTGGCCCGTCCGGCGCAGCAGCACCCCGGCGTCGAGACGGTAGACGTTGTCCCGGATGCCGAGCCACGCGTCGCGGCCGGTCGGGGCGCGGAACTCGAGCCAGTAGGCGACGCCCTCGGCGTCCACCAGCCGGAGCGCCCGCAGCCCGGTACCGCCGGCCAGCGGCGCCAGGCGAACGCTGGTGGCGCCCTCCCCCACCGAGACGGTCCGCTGGGCGTCCCCGGGCAGGACCCCGAGCGCGGCGGCCTGGACGGCGTTGAGCGAGCCGAGCTGGGCCCAGGAGGCGCCCATCACGTCGTAGTAGTCGCGGTAGCCGGCGGTGCGGCAGGTGCCACCCTCCACCGCGCCGTCGCACTGCTCCCCCGAGGAGTGGCCGAGGCCGAAGTTGTGCCCGAGCTCGTGGGCGAGCACCGAGGCGCCGCCGTCGCGGACGTAGAGCCGCCCGCCCGACGCCGGCGAGGTGCCCACCTGGGCCAGCGCGTAGGAGCAGGCCGGCAGCCCGGCGGCCTGGCCGCTCAGCCGGAGCACCAGGTGCCTGCCGGGGCCGGCGGCGAACCCGACCGACGCCGCGACCTCGTCCCAGAGCGCCTGCGGGTCCCCGCAGCCGGCGGTCGTGCGCACCCAGCCGTGCCGGCCGGTGACGCCGAGGGCGATGGCCCCGCCGGTCTGCTCGGACCAGAACCGGGCGACCGGGCCGTCGACCGTCGAGACGACGTCGCCCAGCTGCGTGCCGTCCGGGTCCGTCCCCGCCGGCGCGACCAGGACGACGGTGACCTCGTTGGTCAGGCCGCCCCGCGGCACGGGCTGGGGCTCGGTCCCGGTCACCGGCGGCGGGGCGATGACGTCGCTCTCCAGCACCGTGCGGGCCGGGTCGTGACCGTCGGCGCTGGCCTCGTCCTCCACCGGATGCCCGACGGTCAGCTCGACCGTGGCACCGGCCGGGACGTCGGCCACCTGCTCGGCCGGGACGCGCACCGCGCCCTCGGCCGTGGCGACCCAGCTCAGCCGGGTGGCGTCGTCGGCCCCCTCGGCGTGGTGCCCCTCGGCGCCCTCCGCCCAGACGTGCACGAGCTCGCCCCGGACCGTGGCGGTCCCGCTGTCCGCGGCGGCCACCGCGGGCACCGCGACGACGCCGAGCGCGGCGGCCAGGACCGCGCCGGCCAGCCCGAGCGGGCGGGCGGGACGACGGCGGCCGCGGGGACGACGGGGGTCGTGGTCAGGAGACATCGACCCCTGACTCGGCGGGCCGGGGCCGCATCGGCACCGGATCGGCGATGTTGAGCCGAACTCCCGTCACACCAGCCGCACGGACCCCCGGCGCCCCGGGGGCGGGCTGCGCCGGGGCGTCGGGCCGGGCTCCGCGCCTCGGTCCGCTCCTCGCTCGTCCCTCGCTGCGATGCTCCCCCGGCTGTCGTCAGGCCAGGTCGTCGGCCCCCATCAGCCGGCGCCCCGCCTCGGTGATCGACCCCGACAGCGACGGGTAGATGGCGAACGTCTGCGCCAGGTCGTCCACCGTCAGCCCCTTGGTGACGGCGAGCGCGATCGGCAGCACGAGCTCCGAGGCCCCCGGGGAGACGACGACGCCGCCGACGATGACGCCGGTGGACCGCCGCGCGAAGAGCTTCACGAACCCGTCGTGCAGGTCGCTCATCTTGGCGCGGGCGTTGGTCGCCAGCGGCAGCCGCACCGCTTCGACGTCGGCGTTCTCGGCGAGCGACTTCTCCTGCACGCCGACGGTGGCGATCTCGGGGTGGGTGAAGACGTTCGCGGCCACCGTCTTGAGCTTGATCGGCGCGACCGCCTCGCCGAGGGCGTGCCACATGGCGATCCGGCCCTGCATGGCGGCCACCGAGGCCAGCTGGAAGACGCCGGTGACGTCGCCGGCGGCGTAGATGCCCGGCACCGAGGTGCGGGAGACGCGGTCGACGACGACGTGCCCGGACTCGGTCACCTGCACGCCGGCCCGCTCCAGCCCCAGCCCGGTGGTGTTGGGCACGGTGCCGACGGTCATGAGGGCGTGCGACCCCTCGACGCAGCGCCCGTCGGTGAGCTCGACGGCGATGCCTTTCTCGGTGCGCGTCACCGCTGCGGCCCGGCCGCGCTCCAGGCGGCCACCGCGGGACTGGAAGACCTGCTCGAGGACCTCGGCGGCGTCGGAGTCCTCACCCGGCAGGACCCGGTCGCGGGAGGAGACGAGGGTGACCGGCACCCCGGCCTCCAGGTAGCCGGAGGCGAACTCCGCGCCCGTGACGCCCGAGCCGACGACCACCAGGTGCTCCGGGGGCTCCTGCAGGTCGTAGACGTCGCGCCAGTCGAGGATGCGCTCGCCGTCGGGCTCGGCGCCGGGCAGCACCCGCGGGTCGGCGCCGGTGGCGATGAGGACGACGTCGCCCGCGATCTCCTCGGTGACCGTGCCGTCGTCGTCGAGGACCTCGACCGCGTGCGCGGCCAGGCCGGGCTCCTCGTCCGCGAGCCGGCCGCGCCCGGCGACGATCCGCACGCCCTCGGCGGTCAGGCGGGCGTGGATGTCGGCCGACTGCGCCATCGACAGGTTCTTGACCCGCTGGTTGGCCGCCGGGAGGTCGAGGCTCACGGTCGCGAGCTCGGCGCCGTGCACGCCGAGGACGGCGGAGTCGCGCACCGACGTCATCGCGCCCGCCGCGGCGATCAGGGCCTTGGAGGGGACGCAGTCGGTGAGCACGCTGGCGCCACCGATGCCGTCGCGCTCGATGACGGTGACCTGCGCACCGAGCTGCGCGGCGACCAGGGCGGCCTCGTATCCGGCCGGGCCACCACCGATGATGACGATGCGGGTCATGGCTCCATCTTCCGTTGCCGAGCGGTCCGTCCCCGCCATTGTCCCCGCCGCGGTGCGGATCGGCGCCACCGCCCGGTCCCGGCCGCCCGGTTAGGCTCGCCGGGATGGGCCTCTACGCCGCGTACGGGTCGAACATGGACCCGGCACAGATGCTGCGCCGGTGTCCGTCGTCCCCGCACACCGGTACCGGCTGGATCCGCGGCTGGCGGCTGACGTTCGGCGGCGAGGAACTGGGCTGGGAGGGCGCCCTGGCGACCCTGGTCCCCGCGGACGACGACTCGCCCGGCGTGTTCGTCGCGCTCTACGACCTCACCGAGGCCGACGAGCGGGCCCTGGACGCGTGGGAGGGCGCCGACTCCGGGCTCTACCGCCGGGTGCACCTGCGGGTGCACACCCTGGGCGGTGACGTCGTGGCCTACGTCTACGTGCTGGACGCCTTCGAGGGCGGGCTGCCCTCCGCCCGGCACCTGGGGGCCATGGCCGACGCCGCGGAAGCTGCCGGTGCACCCGACGACTACGTGCGCGAGCTGCGCTCCCGGGACTGCCGCAGCGCCTTCTGAGTTCTCCTGCCCCGGTGATCATGGCGCCGTGACCGGTCCTGCGCCGCTTCGAGCGGTCGTCGCGCCGTCACCGCGGGGGAAGGTGCGGGTCAGGCGCGGAAGGTGTCCAGGATCTGCCGGGCGGCCAGCGCCGGGGTGAGCTCGCCGGCGAGCACCGCCTTCTCCAGGTCGGGGACGGCCGCGCGCACGCCCGGGTGCGCCCGGAGCTGGTGCTCCAGGCCGTCGCGCACCAGCTGCCAGGTCCAGCGCACCTGCTGGGCGCGCCGCCGCTCGTCGAACTCCCCCGAGACCTTCGCCCGCTCCTGGTGCTCGACGAGCTTGGCCCACACCTCGTCCAGGCCCTCGCCGGTCAGCCCGGCGCAGGTGAGCACCGGCACGTCCCACCCGTTCCCGCGCCCGCGCAGCAGCCGGATCGCCTGGGACAGCTCCCGGGCGGCCTTGCGGGCGTCGGCGGCGGCCGGCCCGTCGGCCTTGTTGACCGCGATCACGTCGGCGATCTCGAGGATGCCGCGCTTGATCCCCTGCAGCTGGTCCCCGGTGCGCGCGATGGTGAGGAAGAGGAACGAGTCGACCATCTCCGCGACGGTGATCTCCGACTGGCCGACGCCGACGGTCTCCACCAGCACGACGTCGTAGCCCGCCGCCTCGACGACGACCATCGACTCGCGGGTCGCCTGCGCCACCCCGCCGAGCGTGCCCGAGGTCGGCGAGGGCCGGATGAACGCCTGCGGGTCGACCGCCAGCCGCGCCATCCGGGTCTTGTCCCCGAGGATCGAGCCCCCCGAGCGGGCCGACGACGGGTCCACGGCGAGCACCGCGACCTTCGAGCCGGCCGCCGTGAGGTCGACCCCGAGCTGGTCGATGAACGTCGACTTGCCCACGCCGGGCACGCCGCTGATCCCCACGCGGCGCGCTCCCCCGGCGTGCGGCAGCAGCTCGACCAGCAGCTCCTGCGCCTTCTCGCGGTGGTCGGCCCGGCGTGACTCCACCAGCGTGATGGCGCGCGCCACCACCCGGCGGTCCCCGGCCAGCACCCCCTCGACCAGCGCCGGGACGTCGATCGGCCGACCCATCAGTGGCCGAGGCGCTGCGACAGGGTCCGCAGCAGCTCCTGCGCCGCCTCGGCGATGACCGTGCCGGGCGGGAAGACGGCAGCGGCCCCCATCTCCTTCAGCGTCGGCACGTCGTCGGGCGGGATGACGCCGCCGACCACGATCAGCACGTCGTCGGCCCCGAGCGCGGCCAGCGCGTCCCGCAGCGCCGGCACCAGCGTGAGGTGGCCGGCGGCGAGCGAGGAGACGCCGACGACGTGCACGTCGGCCTCGACCGCCTGCCGCGCGACCTCGTCGGGGGTCTGGAAGAGCGGGCCCACGTCGACGTCGAAGCCGAGGTCGGCGAACGCGGTGGCGATGACCTTCTGGCCGCGGTCGTGCCCGTCCTGACCCATCTTGGCCACGAGGATGCGCGGCCGGCGGCCCTCGGCCTCGGCGAACTCCTCGGCCAGCCGGCGCGTCTCCTCCATCGGACCGGGCATTCCATGCCCTCCAGAATTGACTTCGTCGCGGTAGACGCCGGAGATGGTGCGCACCTGCCCGGCGTGCCGGCCGTAGACCGCCTCGAGCGCGTCGGAGATCTCCCCGACGGTGGCCTTGGCCCGCGCGGCGTCGACGGCGAGCTTGAGCAGGTTGGCGTCGAGGTCGTTGCCGCGGCGCCCCTCGGCGGCGGCCCGGGCGGCGTCGGTGAGCCGGCCCAGCGCCTCGGTCACGGCCCGGTCGTCGCGGTCGGCGCGCAGCTGCTCGAGCTTGGCCTTCTGCTGGGCCAGGACGTCGGCGTTGTCGACCTTGAGCACCTCGATGGCCTCGTCGGCGTCGACCCGGTACTTGTTGACGCCGATGACCGGCTGGCGCCCGGAGTCGATGCGGGCCTGGGTGCGGGCCGCCGCCTCCTCGATGCGCAGCTTCGGGATGCCGTCGTCGATGGCCTGCGCCATGCCGCCGTGCTCGGCGACCTCCTGGATGTGCGCCCACGCGCGGCGGGCCAGGTCGTAGGTGAGCCTCTCGACGTAGGCCGAGCCGCCCCAGGGGTCGACGACGCGGGTGGTGCCCGACTCCTGCTGCAGCAGCAGCTGGGTGTTGCGCGCGATGCGGGCGGAGAAGTCCGTCGGCAGCGCGAGCGCCTCGTCGAGGGCGTTGGTGTGCAGCGACTGGGTGTGCCCCTGGGTGGCGGCCATCGCCTCCAGGCAGGTGCGGACGACGTTGTTGTAGACGTCCTGCGCGGTGAGCGACCAGCCCGACGTCTGGGAGTGGGTGCGCAGCGACAGCGACTTGGGGTTCTGCGCCCCGGCCTCGCGCACCAGCTTGGCCCACAGCAGCCGCCCCGCCCGCAGCTTCGCGACCTCCATGAAGAAGTTCATGCCGATGGCCCAGAAGAACGACAGCCGGGGCGCGAATGCGTCGACGTCCATGCCGGCGGCCTGCCCCGCCTTCAGGTACTCGACGCCGTCGGCGAGGGTGTAGGCCAGCTCCAGGTCGGCCGTCGCCCCGGCCTCCTGGATGTGGTAGCCCGAGATCGAGATCGAGTTGAACTTCGGCATCCGCTGCGAGGTGAACGCGAAGATGTCGCTGATGATCTGCATCGAGGGCTTGGGCGGGTAGATGTAGGTGTTCCGCACCATGAACTCTTTGAGGATGTCGTTCTGGATGGTGCCGGTCAGCTGCCCCGGCTCCACCCCCAGCTCCTCGGCCGCCACGATGTAGAGCGCGAGCACCGGCAGCACGGCGCCGTTCATCGTCATCGAGACGCTCATCCGGTCCAGCGGGATGCCGTCGAACAGCTGCCGCATGTCCAGGATCGAGTCGATCGCGACCCCGGCCATGCCCACGTCGCCCGGTACCCGCGGGTGGTCGGAGTCGTAGCCGCGGTGGGTGGGCAGGTCGAAGGCGATCGACAGCCCCTTCTGCCCCGCGGCGAGGTTGCGCCGGTAGAAGGCGTTGGACTCCGCGGCGGTGGAGAAGCCCGCGTACTGGCGGATCGTCCACGGCTGGGTGGTGTACATCGTCGGGTAGGGGCCGCGCAGGAACGGCGGCAGCCCGGGCATGGTCTCCAGGAAGTCCAGCCCGTCGAGGTCGGCCGGCGTGTACAGCGGCGGGACGGAGATGCCCTCCGGGGTCTCCCAGGCGGCCTCCTCGACGCTGCGACCGGTCGCCTCCTCGAACGCCTTGGCCCACTCACCGGCCGAGGCGCCCGCGGAGGGCGCGCCCAGCTCGACGTCGCCGAAGTCGGGGATCGCGCTCATGCCGTTCCTCCCAGCTGCTCGTGCACCGTGCGGAGCGCCGCGAGGGCGTCGCACCCGGCGAAGACGTACCCGTCGACCCCGTCGACGGCGAGGTCGGGCTTGCCGGCCAGCCACACCTGCGTGGCGCCGGCCGCCCTCAGTTCCGCCGCCAGCCCGGCGGCGTGCTCGGCGTAGTCCTTGTCGGTGCCGCAGATGCAGGCCACGGTCGTGCCCGCGTCGGCCAGCCCGCCGGCGCCGTCCCCGGACGGGGTGGCCAGGCCACCGGCCTGGAACAGGTTGGCCGCGAACGTCGCCCGGGCGGTGTGCCGGGCGATCGGGCCGAGCGTCGCGAGGTACACCGACGGGCGGGTCCCCGTCGACTGCTCGGCGGCGTCGGCCGCGTCGCGCAGCGCCTCGAACTCCTGCGCCGCCCGGACCCGCGGCAGCCCGCCGGTGGCCGGCAGCACGTCGGCGGCCGGTTGCCGTGCGGGCAGCCTCTCGGTCAGGTTGGGGAACTCGCTGACGCCGGTGATCGCGTCGGCGCGGGTGGCCAGCCGCTGCGCCCGCGCGTCCCACGCCTGCGCGATCCGGTCGCGCACCAGGCCCGAGGCCAGCGCCGCCGACAGCCCGCCAGCCCGCTCGATCTCGGTGAACCACTCCCACGCCGCCCGCGCCAGCTCGTCGGTCAGCGACTCCACGTACCAGGAGCCGCCGGCCGGGTCGAGCACCCGGCCGAGGTGCCCCTCCTCCACGAGGAGGTTCTGGGTGTTGCGCGCGATGCGGCGGGAGAAGGGGTCGGGCAGGCCGAGGGCGGCGTCGAACGGCTGCACGGTCACCGCGTCGGCGCCGCCCACGCCGGCGGCGAAGCAGGCCACCGTGGTGCGCAGCATGTTGACCCACGGGTCGCGCCTGGTCGTCATCACCGACGAGGTGACGGCGTGCTGCCGCTGCGCCCGGGCCCCGGGCGAGGCGCCGCTGACCTCGCCGACGCGGTCCCACAGCCGGCGGGCGGCGCGCAGCGCGGCGATGGTCGTGAACTGGTCGGCCGAGGCGGCGTAGCGGAACTCCAGCTGGGCGGCCGCCTCGTCGACGGTCAGCCCGCCGTCGGTCAGCGCGCGCAGGTAGGCCACGCCAGCGGCCAGCGAGCAGCCGAGCTCCTCGACCACCGAGGCGCCGGCGTCGTGGAAGACCGTGCCGTCGACGACGACGGTCCGCAGGGTCGGGTGGGGGCCGGTGCTGAGCGCCGCCGCGCGGCGGGCGATCCCGGCGAGGCCGGAGAGGGCCTGCTTCTCCCCCGAGGCGGCCTCGACGCCGAGCGGGTCGAGGCCGAGCGAGCCGCCGGACGCCAGGTCGGTGCGGCCCTCGACCAGGTCGAGGAACGCCTCCGCGCCCGCCTGCCCGCCCTGCACGGTCACCGGCGCCAGGTCCAGGTAGACGTCGGCGAGCACCTCGCCCAGCGCGTCGACGGGGATCGCCCCCTCGCCGAGGACCAGCCACAGCGAGGTGACGCCGTTCTCCAGGTCGGCGGCGATCGCCTCCCTGGTGGTGGCGACGTCGGGGTGCGCGTGCCGCTGGCGGATGTCCCACCCGCCGGACGCGCCGCCCTCGGCGCCCCCGGAGGCGGTCACCTCGGCCGAGCCGGCCGGCCCGCCGGCGGGTCGGGCGCCGCGCACGAACGGCGGCAGGCCGGGCACGCCGACGCCCGCGGGGAGGTCGCCGGCGTCCTCGGCCGTGTAGAGGGGGGCCACCGTCACGCCCGGCGCGACCGGCCGGCGCAGCGCGTCCTCGACCGGGTCGGGCAGGTCCTCGCGCCCGGCCTTGCGCAGCACACCCGCGACCAGCTCGCGCCACTGGTCGCGGGTCACCGCGTCGAACTCGGCCGCCAGCGCCAGGTCCTCCGGGACCGCGTGCTCGGCGGGCACCTCGGCGTCAGCCGCCGCCGGCCCCTGGCCGGTCGTCTCGTCGGTCGTGCTCATCCTGCGGTTCCCGCCTCTCGTCGACGGCTCGTCGGGCAGAAGTGTCTCCGGGGGCCGGTCTCCGCGTGCGAGGGGGTGCCCCTGAGCTGCCCGGGGACGGCTCGGCGTCGGCCTCCAGGGCGAGCAGCGCGGTGCGGGCGAGCAGCCGCACGCCGACGCCGATGGCGCGCTCGTCGACGTCGAAGGTGCCCCGGTGCAGGTCGAGGGGGGCGCCCCCGCCGTGGGTGCCGAGCCGGGCCAGCGCGATCGGCATGACGTCGGCGAACCAGCCGAAGTCCTCCCCGCCCATGCTCTGCGGCGAGAGCACCAGGTTCTCCGCGCCCACGGTGGCCAGCGCGGCCGATCGCAGCAACGCCACGGCGCGGGGGTCGTTGACCACCGGCGGTACCCCGCGGATGTAGTCGACGTCGACCTCCGCGCCGGTGGCGGCGGCGACCCGCCCCACCAGCGAGCGCATCAGCTCCTCGGCCCCCTTCCACGCGTCCCGGTCCAGCACCCGGACGGTGCCCCGCAGCGTGCCGCGCTGCGGGATCGCGTTGGCCGCGACGCCGGCGTTGACCGCCCCCCAGACGAGGGACATCCCCGTCCGCGGGTCGACCTGGCGGGAGAGCAGCCCCGGCACGTCGGTGATGAGCCGGCCGAGCGCGTCGACGAGGTCGACGGTGAGCTGCGGCCGGGCGGTGTGCCCACCCGGCCCGGTGAGCGTGACGTCCATCCGGTCGCAGGCCGCGGTGATGGCGCCGGTGCGCAGCCCGATGCTCCCGGCCGGGATCGACGGGTCGCAGTGCAGGGCGAAGGCACGCGAGGCCCCGTCGAGCACGCCGGAGGCGACCACCTCGGTGGCCCCGCCCGGCACCGTCTCCTCGGCGGGCTGGAACACGCAGCGGACGGTGCCGGGCAGCCCGTCGAGCGTGGCGAGCGCGACGGCGACGCCGAGCACCACCGTCGTGTGCACGTCGTGGCCGCAGGCGTGGGCCAGACCCTCGCGGGTGGAGGCGTACGGCACGTCCTTGAGGTCCTTCAGGGGCAGCGCGTCGATGTCGGCCCGCAGGACGACCACCGGCCCCCCACCCGCCCCGACGTCGACGGTGAGGCCGGTGCCGGTGGGCAGCCGGCGCGGGGTCAGCCCGTGGTGGCGCAGCCGTTCCTCGAGGAAGGACGTCGTCTCGAACTCCGCGTAGCCGAGCTCGGGGTGCGCGTGCAGGTGCCGCCGCGTGGCCGACAGGGCGGGCCCGTTGGCGGCGACCCACTCGTCGACCGCCGCACCCAGCTTCTCGACGACCGGGGTCATGCCGCGTGACCGCCCGCGCACTCGGCCGGGCCGGGCACCGGGCCGTCGGGCCGGCCCGCGGGGCCGGAGGTGGGCAGGCCGTCCCGCAGCTCGGCCAGCAGGCCGTCCACGACCGGCGCCAGGCCGCCGTCGTGCGCCAGGGCCACCGCCCGCTGCCGCTGGTAGGAGGCCCCGACCTCGAGGATGCGCAGCACGTCGGAGAGCTCTGCCTCGCAGTGCAGCCGCTTGGCCGTGGGCATCAGCTCCTCGACCAGCTCGGTGATCGCGTCGCGCACCGGCCGGACGACGTAGTGCTCGTCGACGATGATCTCGGCGTCGAGGCCGTAGCGGGTCGCCCGCCACTTGTTCTCCCGCACGACCCACTCCTCGGGGCGGGGCAGGGTGTAGCCGCGGTCGAGCTGGGTGTCGAACTGCTCCACCAGGCACTGCGCCAGGGCGGCGACGGCACCCACCTCGTCGAGCGTGGGCAGCCCGTCGCAGATGCGCAGCTCGACGGTGCCGAAGTCGGGGTGCGGGCGGATGTCCCACCAGACCTCGCGGACGCTCTCGATGCTCCTGGTGGAGATGAGCGTCTCCATGTACTCCTCGAACTCGTCCCAGTCGTCGAGCTGGAAGGGCAGCCCGGCGGTCGGCATCCCCTCGAAGATCTTGGTGCGCGCCGAGGCCAGCCCGGTGTCGCAGCCCACCCAGAACGGGGAGGACGACGACAGCGCCAGGAAGTGCGGCACGTACTGGCACAGCGCGTTGACGATCGGGATGACCTTCTCCGGCGCCCGGACGCCGACGTGCACGTGCACCCCGAAGATCTGCAGCCGGCGGGCCAGCCACTGCATGCGCTCGACGAGCTCCCGGTAGCGCTCCTTGGGCGAGATCTCCTGCGTCTGCCAGTCGGTGAACGGGTGCGTGCCCGCGCACAGCAGCCCGAGCCCCCGCCGGTCGGCCTGGGCGACGACCTCGGCGAGGGTGCCCGCGAGGTCGGCCTTGGCCTCGCGGACCGTGGTGCAGACGCCGGTGATGATCTCCACCGTCGACTGCAGCAGCTCGTGCTTGGCCTTCGGGTGCTCCTCGGCCCCGTCCGGGCGCAGCGCCTCGAGGATCTCCACGGCGCCGGGGGCGAGCTCGCGGGTCTCCCGGTCGACGAGCTGGAGCTCCCACTCCACGCCGAGGCTGGCGCGACCGGAGCTACGGAAGGGGATCTCCACTCCGGCAGTCTAGGGACGACCGCGCTCCCCCACCGGGCGGCGTCGTCCCCCGCCCGACGCGCTCCGGCCGCCGGGCGGGCGCCCGTTCCCGGCGGCTGCGTTAGCGTCCCTGCGTGAGCGAGCTCCCCGGGACCGACCCCACCGCCCTGGCCGCGCAGGCCGCCGACGCCCTGACCACCGCGCTCGGCGGTCCGCACGACGTCGCCGTCGTCATGGGCTCGGGCTGGGCGCCCGCGGCCGACGCGTTCGGCGAGACCGCGGGATCGGTGGCGATCGGCGACCTGCCCGGCTTCGCCGCCCCCACCGTCCTCGGGCACGGCGGCGAGATCCGCTCGGTGCGGGTGGGCGAGCGCAAGGTGCTGCTGTTCCTCGGCCGGACCCACTACTACGAGGGGCGCGGCGTGGAGCCCGTGGTCCACGGCATCCGCACGGCGGTCGCCGCGGGCGTGCGGACCGTCGTGCTGACCAACGCCGCCGGCGGGCTGGCCCCCGAGCACCGGGTGGGCCAGGCCGTGGTGATCTCCGACCACCTGAACCTCACCGCGCGCTCGCCGCTCGTGGGCGCGAACTTCGTCGACCTCACCGACCTCTACTCCTCGCGGTTGCGCGCGATCGCCCGGGAGCTCGACCCGTCGCTGGCCGAGGGGGTGTACGCCCAGCTCCCCGGCCCGCACTTCGAGACGCCGGCGGAGATCCGCATGCTGCGGACGCTCGGCGCCGACCTGGTCGGCATGTCCACCGCGCTGGAGGCGATCGCCGCGCGGGCCGCCGGCGCGGAGGTCTTCGGCCTGTCGATGGTCACCAACGCCGCGGCCGGGATCACCGGGGAGGCGCTGGACCACGAGGAGGTGCTGGCGGCGGGCAAGGCGGCCGCCGGGCGGCTGGGGGCCCTGCTGGTGCAGCTGATCGAGCGCCTCCCGTGACCGGGCCCGTCCTGGTCACCGGCGCAGCCGGGCGGATCGGCACGGTCCTGCGCGGAGGGCTGCCCGAGCGCGGCTGGGCGGTGCGCAGCCTCGACGTCGTGGCGGTGCCCGAGCCCCGACCCGGCGAGGAGCACCTCGTCGCCGACGTCACGGACCTGGCCGCGATGACCGACGCCACCCGCGGCACGTCCGCCGTCGTCCACCTCGCCGGCATCTCCGGGGAGTCGACCTGGGCGGCGATCTCGCACGCCAACATCGAGGGCACCTACTGCGCGCTGGAGGCCGCCCGGCGGGCCGGCGTCGGGCGCGTGGTGCTGGCCAGCAGCAACCACGCCTCGGGGTACACCGAGCGCCCGGCCGACGGTCTGCTCCGCGAGGAGGACGCGCCGCCGCGCCCCGACACCTACTACGGCGTCTCGAAGGTCGCGATGGAGGCGCTCGGCTCGCTGTACGCCGACCGCTACGGCCTGGACGTCGTCTGCCTGCGCATCGGCAGCGCCTTCGCCGAGCCGACCACCACCCGCCAGCTGTCCACCTGGCTCTCCCCCGCCGACACCGTCGCGCTGGTCGACGCCGCGCTGCGGGCGCCGTCGCCGGGCTTCCGCGTGGTGTGGGGGGTGTCGGACAACACCCGCCGCTGGTGGGACCTCACCGCCGCCGAGGCGCTGGGCTACCGCTCCACCGACGACGCCGAGGGCCACGCCGCCGCGCTGGTCGCCGCCCACGGGGAGCCCGACCTCGCCGACCCGGTGCACCGCCGGGTCGGGGGCGAGTACACGACCGCCGACTTCGACGCGGAGAACGTCACGGCATGACGCAGGACCTGCTCGACGCCGCCCGCGCCTGGGCCGCGGCCGACCCGCACGAGGGCGACCGCGCGGAGATCCTGGCGCTGGTCGACGCCGGGGACACCGCCGAGCTCGCCCGCCGGTTCGCCGGCCCGCTCACCTTCGGGACGGCGGGGCTCCGCGGCCCGCTGCGCGCGGGACCGGCCGGCATGAACGCGGCCGTCGTCACCCGTGCGGCCGCGGGGCTGGCCTCCTGGCTGACGGCGTCCGGGCACGCGGGCGGCGGCGTGGTGATCGGCTTCGACGCGCGCCGCCGGTCCGACGAGTTCGCCCGCGTCTCCGCCGAGGTGCTGGCCGGGGCGGGCTTCGCCGTGCAGGTCATGCCCCGCCCGCTGCCGACGCCGGTGCTCGCCTTCGCCGTCCGCCACCTGGGGTGCGCGGCCGGGATCATGGTGACCGCCAGCCACAACCCGCCCGACGACAACGGCTACAAGGTGTACCTCGGCGACGGCGCGCAGCTGGTGCCACCGGCCGACCGGGAGATCGAGGCCGCGATCGCCGCGGTGGGCAGCGCGCGCGACGTGCCGCGCTCCGACGACTGGCTGACGCTCGGGGACGACGTCGAGACCGACTACGTCGGCGCCGTCGTGCGGGCGGTCGACCCGGAGCGGGTGCCCGCCGACGTCCGCTCGGCGCTGACCGTCGCCTACACCGCGATGCACGGCGTGGGCGCCGGGACGACGCGCGCGGTCTTCGCGGCCGCGGGGCTGCCTGCGCCGGTGGGCGTGCCGGAGCAGGACGCCCCCGACCCTGCCTTCCCGACCGTGGCCTTCCCGAACCCGGAGGAGCCCGGGGCGGTGGACCTGCTGCTGGCCCTGGCCGACCGGGTGCGCGCCGACGTGGCGATCGCCGAGGACCCCGACGCCGACCGCTGCTCGGTGGTCGTCGGTGGCCGGCAGCTCACCGGCGACGAGGTGGGGGCGCTGCTGGCCGACTGGCTGCTGCGCCGCGGCGTGCGGGGCACGTACGCCTCGTCGCTGGTCAGCGGCTCGCTGATGCACGTCGTCGCCGAGGCGCACGGGGTGCCGTCGGAGGAGACGCCGACCGGCTTCAAGTGGATCATGCGGGCCGGCTCGGAGGCGGCCCCCCTGGTGTACGGCTACGAGGAGGCGCTGGGCTACTCGGTGGCGCCCTCGGTGGTGCGGGACAAGGACGGCATCTCGGCGGCAGCCGCCGTCGCGCTGCTCGCGGCGGAGCTCAAGGCCGCCGGCCGCACGCTGCTGGACCGGCTCGACGAGCTGGCCCGGGAGCACGGGCTGTTCGCCACCGGCCAGCTCTCGGTGCGGGTGGAGGACCTGTCGGTCATCTCCGGGGCGATGGCCAGGCTGCGCTCGGCGCCGCCCGCCACCCTGCTGGGCCGGCCGGTGGAGTTCGCCGACCTCGCGCTCGGGGAGCCGCCGGTGGACGCCGTGCGGCTGCTGGGCGACGGCGTCCGGGTGATCGTCCGGCCCAGCGGCACCGAGCCCAAGCTCAAGGCCTACCTGGAGACGGTGGTCCCGGTGCACGACGACGCCGGGCTGATCGCCGCCCGCGGCCGGGGTGCCGACGAGCTGGACCAGCTGCGCGCGGAGATGTCGGCGGCGCTCGGCCTCTGACATCGAGGCGCCCGGCACCGCTCAGTTCCGTCGCCGCGCGCGGTCTCCCCTCTCGCCAGGCCTGGCCACGAGCGGAGGAAGCATGCGGAAGATCGTCGTCCACCTGTCGGTGTCCCTCGACGGGTTCTTCGAGGGCCCCGACCACGACATCAGCTGGCACCTCGTCGACGAGGAGCTGCACAGCTGGATGAACGCCCAGCTGGCGGCGGCGAGCGCCTTCCTCGAGGGCCGGGTCACCCAGGAGCTGATGGCCGCGTACTGGCCGACGGCCGACGAGGACCCGGCCGCCTCCGCCCCGGAGAAGGAGTTCGCCGGCATCTGGCGGGCCATGCCGAAGATCGTGTTCTCCCGCACCCGCGACGAGGTGCCGTGGGCCACCGAGGTCCGCCACGCGGTCGACCCGGACGAGATCCGGGCGCTCCAGCAGCTCCCCGGCGGCGACATGGTGCTCGGCGGCCCGGACCTGACCGCGACCTTCCGCCGGCTGGACCTCGTGGACGAGTACCGGCTCTACGTGGCGCCCGTGCTGCTCGGCAGCGGCCGGCGGCTCTTCGCGGACGCGGACGACCGCACCCGGCTGGAACTGCTGGAGACCCGCCGGTTCGGCAACGGGACCGTCATGCTCCGCCACCGGGTGGCCCGCCCCTGAGGGCGAGCCGTCACGCCCCGACGGGTTCCCGGCAGCCGGAGTCGAGCGCCCGGGCGGCCGTGGCGAGGACGGCGACGACGTCGCGGCCGAAGCCCACGTCGCAGGGGTGGGTGCCCCCGGCGACGGCCGCCGACGTCAGTTCGTCGACGGCCACGCCGAACGCCTCGACCGGGGCCTCGACGTCGGGCAGCAGGACCAGCCGGCCGGCGTCGCCGTGCACGTAGAACTCGATGCCGGCCGACATGGGCGCCACCGTGTGCGACAGCGTCACGGTCGAGGCCGCCCCCGACTCGTGGGTGAGCACCAGGTGGACGGTGTCGAGCAGCCCGGCCCCGGCCTGCACGGCGACGACCGGCCCGAGTGCCGGCACCAGCACCGACAGCGCGTGCGGGCCGATGTCCCACAGCGCGCCGTGCTCCTGGCGCCAGGGCGAGGCGGCGAAGGGGGTGCCGGCGAGCGAGGAGAGCCAGGAGCCCGCTCCCCCGGCGAGACGGGTGCGCGCGGCCTGCGTCAGCCAGGTGGAGGTCGCCGTCTGGAAGCGGAAGGTGAAGAAGACGACCGATGCGACGCCGGCCGCCCGCACCGCGTCGACCACCCGGTCGGCCGCGGCGACGTCCAGCGCGATCGGCTTCTCCAGGAGCAGGTGCTTGCCCACCTCGGCCGCGCGCACGGCGAGCGGCGCCTGCACGTGCGGGGGCAGCGCGATGGCGACGGCGTCCACGTCGGCCAGCAGCGCGTCGACGTCGCCGTACCCGGGCACCTCGAACTCCGCCGCCAGCGCGTCGGCGCGCCCGGCGTCCCGGCCCCACACCCCGGCGAGCTCGGCCGTCGGGTGGGCGGCCAGCGCGGTGGCGTGCACCGCCCTGGCCCAGTGGCCGGTGCCGAGCAGCCCGAAGCGCACGGTCAGACCGCGCCGAACTGGCGGTCGCCGGCGTCGCCGAGGCCCGGGACGATGTAGGCCTTGTCGTTGAGCCCCTCGTCGACGCTGGCGGTGAACACCCGCAGCGGCAGGCCGCTCTCCTCGAGCCGGCGCAGCCCGTCGGGGGCGGCCAGGGCGCAGAGCACGGTGATCGACGTCGTGCCGCGGGCGGTCAGCAGCTCGCAGCAGTGCACCAGCGAACCGCCGGTGGCGAGCATCGGGTCGAGGACGAAGACGTCGCGGTCCACCAGGCTCTCGGGCAGCGAGGCCATGTAGGCCTCGGGCTGGAAGGTCTCCTCGTTGCGGGCGAGCCCGACGAAACCCATCTGCGACTCCGGCAGCATCCCGTGCGCGGTGTCGGCCATGCCGAGGCCGGCGCGCAGCACCGGGACGATGAGCGGCGGGGCGGCCAGCCGGTACCCCGTGGTCGTGGTGACCGGGGTGGTGATCGGCTCCTCGGCGATCGCGAGGTCGCGGGTGGCCTCGTACACCAGCATCTGCGTCAGCTCGCGGAGCGCGGCGCGGAACATGGCGTTGTCCGTGCGCTCGTCGCGCATCCGGGACAGACGGGCACGGGCCAGCGGGTGGTCGACGACGGTGAGCTGCACGCCGGACACCGTATCGGCCGGGGCGGCCGGGGCCGGGTGCCGTCCTCGCAGCCGGTGCCCCCTGGTGGCGTGCCCCGGCCCCGGGCGGAGCGCGGTCGTGTGGAGGTCGAGCGGGCGTGACCGGTCAGCCGGCTCGGGAGTTGGCCGGGTCGGCGGTGGTGCGGGGCAGGACGAGGAGCTCGGTGCCGTCGGGCCGCCAGGTGCGCCATCGGCCGTCGGGTCGGCGTTCGACGCGGAACCCGTGGTGCACCTTCGTGTGGTGCCGTTCGCACAGCAG
>NZ_SSXB01000221.1:0-277 GCF_021698995.1 Blastococcus sp. KM273129
CTCGGACCGCCCGCAGGGCGACCGTCCGCAGCGCTCGGACCGCCCGCAGGGTGACCGTCCCCGTGGGGACTGGCAGGACCGTCGCCCGCAGGGTGACCGTCCGCAGCGCTCGGACCGCCCGCAGGGTGACCGTCCCCGTGGGGACTGGCAGGACCGTCGCCCGCAGGGTGACCGGCCCCAGCGCTCGGACCGCCCGCAGGGCGACCGTCCGCAGCGCTCGGACCGCCCGCAGGGTGACCGTCCCCGTGGGGACTGGCAGGACCGTCGCCCGCAGGGT
>NZ_SSXB01000222.1:0-277 GCF_021698995.1 Blastococcus sp. KM273129
CGCGATGCTCGTGATCACCTTCACCACGTTGCCGATCTCCGCCGAGGACTCCCCCAGCTTCGCCACCGTCGCCGTCGTCGTCTCCGCCGCCGTCACCGCACGCGCCGCCACCTCGCTGGCCTCCGCGGCGTTGCTGGCGATCTCCCGGATCGACGCCCCCATCTGCTCCGCACCCGCGGCCACCGTCGAGACCGACCGGCTGACCTCCTCCGCGGCACCCGACACCACACCCGACTGCGCACTGGTCTCCTCGGCCGACGCCGAGATCTGCGCCGAG
>NZ_SSXB01000223.1:0-272 GCF_021698995.1 Blastococcus sp. KM273129
CTCGGTGGGCTGCTCACCCTCTTCGCCATCGGTGCCGTCTTCGAGATCGACGCCCTGCTCGGCCTCCTGGCGCTGCTGTCCTTCGCGTCGGCCGTCGTCCTGCTGATCGGTGGCATCCAGGTGCTGCGGGGGCAGGAACCGCGGCTGCTGCTGCTCGGCAGCTACGCGTCCATCGCTCTGCAGCTGCTGTACCTGCTCTGGGGCCTGGTCCAGGACGAGGGCTTCGTCTTCACCGGCCTGCTGGGCTTCGTGCTGCCGATCCTCGTCGTCGT
>NZ_SSXB01000224.1:0-271 GCF_021698995.1 Blastococcus sp. KM273129
CACCGCCGCCGTCGTGTCCCCCTGGATCGCCTGCACCCGGCGGGCGATGTCCTCGGTCGCCTTCGCCGTCTCCTGCGCCAGCTCCTTCACCTCGTTGGCCACCACCGCGAAACCCTTCCCGGCCTCACCGGCGCGGGCGGCCTCGATCGTGGCGTTCAGCGCCAGCAGGTTCGTCTGCTCCGCGATGCTCGTGATCACCTTCACCACGTTGCCGATCTCCGCCGAGGACTCCCCCAGCTTCGCCACCGTCGCCGTCGTCGTCTCCGCCGCC
>NZ_SSXB01000225.1:0-259 GCF_021698995.1 Blastococcus sp. KM273129
GCGCGCGACCGTGCGCGCTGGGAGGCCCACCAGGCACGCAAGGCGGCGCGGGACTCCTCCCGGTAGGGCTCCCGGGAAAACCCGTCGACGCCGCGGCGCGTCAGCTCAGGAGGTGCGCAGTCGCACGGTGTACCGCATGCGGAGGAACGCTAGGGCGCGAGCGCCGCGGCGTCGACGGGTTTTCCCGGGAGCCCTACCGGGAGGAGTCCCGCGCCGCCTTGCGTGCCTGGTGGGCCTCCCAGCGCGCACGGTCGCGCGC
>NZ_SSXB01000226.1:0-257 GCF_021698995.1 Blastococcus sp. KM273129
CCCGTCGGGGTCCAGCCGGGCCAGGTGGTGGCGCACGACCTGGCGCAGTTCGGCGTGCGGCCGGGTCGCGGCCACCTGCGCGAGCGCCTCGTCCACCCCGGCCAGGTCGACGTCCTGGGCCGCGGCGGCGGCCAGGCTGCCCGGGGGGCCACCGCGGCGATCACCACCGCCGCCTCGGCGGTGACCGCCCCGGCGGCGAACGCGGCGGCCACCGCCGGCAGCTCCGCCAGTGCCCGGCCCGAGCGCACCAGCCGCGA
>NZ_SSXB01000227.1:0-256 GCF_021698995.1 Blastococcus sp. KM273129
GGTGGGCACCGCGGAGGAGAGCACCACCTGGGCCGCCTCTGGGTCGGACCAGATGTTGAACTCGGCGGCGGCGGTGACGTTGCCGCCGCGCCCGGCCGAGCCGCCCATCACGACCAGCCGGCCGATGCGCCCGGCGGCCTCCGGGTACCCGGCCACCAGCAGCGCGATGTTGGTGAGCGGCCCGATCGCCGCCACGGTCACCGGGGTGGGGGAGGCCAGCAGCAGCTCGGCGAGGGCGGCGATCGGGCCGCTCACC
>NZ_SSXB01000228.1:0-255 GCF_021698995.1 Blastococcus sp. KM273129
GATGTTCTCCGCGATCTGCGTGGTCCCACCGGCGGCCTCCTGCACCGACCGGGCCATCTCGTTGGTCGTGGCCGTCTGCTCCTCCACCGCCGAGGCGATGGTGGTCTGCCGGTCGGAGATCTGCGCGACGATCTGGGAGATCTCCCCGATCGCGGCCACCGCCGCCGTCGTGTCCCCCTGGATCGCCTGCACCCGGCGGGCGATGTCCTCGGTCGCCTTCGCCGTCTCCTGCGCCAGCTCCTTCACCTCGTTGGC
>NZ_SSXB01000229.1:0-252 GCF_021698995.1 Blastococcus sp. KM273129
GGTGCACCGCGTCCAGCGAGCGCCGCATCCCCGCGTCGTCGCAGAGCCGCAGCAGGACCAGACCCTCGCGGTCGGCGACCATCAGGCTGACCGGCTCGCTGCTGTTCGAGTGCGGGTCGCAGGTGCTCACCGGGCTGCACGCGACGATCGCCGGCGAGCCGGTCAGCCTGATGGTCGCCGACCGCGAGGGTCTGGTCCTGCTGCGGCTCTGCGACGACGCGGGGATGCGGCGCTCGCTGGACGCGGTGCACC
>NZ_SSXB01000230.1:0-244 GCF_021698995.1 Blastococcus sp. KM273129
GATCGCGCTGCACCGCATCCCGGCGAAGCCGAGGAGCGGCGTGGTCCTCCGGGTGCGCGGCGCGACCTGAGGCCCCCGCGGGCAGTCGTTGCAGCGGCAGTAGCGTTCTGCCCCGCCCGGTGGGGCAGAACGCTACTGCCGCTGTAGCGGCACTGCGGCCCGGCCGGTCAGCGCGACATGGTCCAGCAGCTGCCGGGGCGGGCTGGGGCGCTCGACCGTCGGTGGAACGGCTCGACCCCAGGGG
>NZ_SSXB01000024.1:0-50565 GCF_021698995.1 Blastococcus sp. KM273129
GAGCGGGCCGGCCGGCCGGCGCGGGGGTGGGGGCGCGGGGTGCACGGCGGCTCAGGTGGCCTGGTCGCGGACCAGCTCGGCCCGGCGGGCGAGGTCGTCGGCGACGCGCTGGGCGACGTCGTGCTCGAGGTGCCAGATCCGCACGGTGCCCTGGCTGGAGGCGGTGAGCACCGCGACGGTGGCCAGACCGAACAGCTGCTGCAGCACGCCGCGGGTGACGTCGACGGTCTGGATGCGGGAGATCGGCACCAGCGTCCAGGTCTGGGTGAGCCAGCCGGTGCGGGTGTAGGCGGCCTCGTTGGTGATCTCCCACCGGTACACCCGGTGCTTGAACCACGGGCGGATGCTCAGCGCGACCACCGCGTACACGGCGCCCGCGATCGGGACCAGCCGGCGCAGCAGCGGCAGCGGGTCGCCGGCGTCGGCGGGCACGAAGAGCAGGAAGGCGCCGATCGCCAGCCACACGAACGCGGTGCTGATCAGGCTCTCGACCACCCACAGCCCGATCGCCGAGCGCGGCAGCTCCCAGGCGGGCTCGCGCACGGGCGTCGGGCGGGCGCCGCTCGGGGCGGCCCGGTGGCTGGGGGACATCGGCCCCATCCTCCCAGTGCGGTCGGCGCCGGTCGCGCAACCGGTCCCCGTGCCACGATGGGGGCGTGATGCCGCAGCAGGTCCCGACCGTGCCCGCCTCCGAACTGCCCGAGGACGCCGTCGTCCTCGACGTCCGCGAGGACGACGAGTGGGTGCACGGCCACATCGAGGGCGCCACGCACATCCCGATGGGCGACGTCCCGGCGCGGCTCGACGAGCTGCCCGAGGGCGACCCGCTCTACGTCACCTGCCGGGGCGGTGGCCGGTCGGCGCGCGTGGCCGCCTGGCTGAACGCCAACGGCTTCGACGCGGTGAACGTCGGCGGTGGCATGGGCGAGTGGCAGGCGGCCGGCAAGCCGATGGTCAGCGAGACCGGCGAGGAGCCCTTCGTCCGCTGACCCCCTCCTGGCGTTCTGTGCACAAAACGCCAGGAGGGGGTCAGCGCCAGGCGGCCGCGGTCTCCTCGTCGAAGTACCGGGTGAAGCCGCACAGCCAGGCGATCGGCTCCAGCGGTGCGCCCTCCCACCGGTCGGCGCCGCTGACCAGCAGGCGCGACCCGATGCCGTAGACCGGGCCCGGCGTGGTGCTGCCCGCGGCCGGGTCGTAGGGCGCCGGGAGGTCCACGGTCACCGTCTCCCCCGACCCGCCGGTGAACCACTCCTGCACGGCGAAGGTGACGCCGACCAGGTCCTCCGGCGGCCCGGGTGAGCGCGGCTGCGTCGTGACGGCGGGCCCGATGCCCACCACCACGCCGGCGAAGGCGAAGTCCTGCTTGGCCAGCGCGGCCGGGCTGTACTCGACGGCGCAGGAGCTCGCGGGGGTGCTGTCGAGGGGCCCGGTGCGCCCGGCGGTCGGGTCCTGGGCGGGCGGGGCGAGCTGGCTGCCCGACGCTGCGTCGCCGCCGTCGGCCGGGGGCATGCCGGTGCCCGGCGCGGCGTCGGCCGCCTCCGGGCCGCCCTCCCGGGGCTCCTCGGCGCTCAGCGCCGCCGCCGAGCCGGCGGCGTCCCCCTGCCCGTCCGGCAGGTCGACGACGGTGACCACGCCGCCGGCGATGACCGCCGCACCCGCCGCGACGGCGAGCGAGACACCGGCGGTCCGGCGCCGGCGTGCGCGGCGCCCCGCCTTCAGCAGCTGCCCCACGGGTGCGGGGCCGACCGGCACGCGGTCGGCGGCCTCCCCCAGCAACGTCGAGGTCTCCCGGTCGGTCACGATGCCCTCCCTCCCCGCAGCTCGGCGACGTCCAGATCGGTCTGCAGCTGGGCCAGCGCGCGGGACAGCCGGCTCTTCACCGTCCCGGGTGCGATGCGCAGCGCCTCGGCGATCTGCTGCTCGCCCAGGTGGGCGTAGTAGCGCAGGACGACGACCGCGCGGTGCGCCGGGCTCAGCCGGGCCAGCGCGCGGCGGACGGCGTCGGCGTCGTCCACCCGGGCGGTGCCGTCGTCGGTGGCGACGTCGGGCACCTCGGCGGTCGGCCGCTCGCCCCACCAGCGCCGGCGGCGGCTGTCGTGGTGGCAGTTGACGAGCACCCGGTAGACGTAGGCGTCCCGGTTCCCGGCGCTGCCGACCTTGTCCCAGGCGACGTAGCAGCGCACCAGCGCCGTCTGCACCAGGTCCTCGGCCTCGGGGCGGGCGCAGCCGAGCAGCACGGCGGAGCGGACGAGCACCGGCCAGCGCTCGTCCACGTACCGCGTGAACGCCTCGTCCCGCTCCACTCGCCCTCCGGAAGTCGTCCTCCGGTGAGCATGACGGGTGAGGGGGCGGGCGCGGTTCCACCGCGCCCGCCCCGGGGGTCAGCTCTTCAGCTCGTACTCCGCGAACCGGGTGCGCAGGTCCTTCTTGGAGAACTTGCCGACGCTGGTCTTGGGCACCTCGTCGATGAACTCGACGGCGTCGGGCATCCACCACTTGGCCACCAGCGGCTTGAGGTGCTCGAGGATCTCCTCCTCGGTCGCCTCCTCGCCCTCCTTGAGGACGACGCAGGCCAGCGGGCGCTCGTCCCACTTCGGGTGCGGGATGCCGACGACCGCGGCCTCCTTCACCTTCGGGTGGCTCATGATCGCGTTCTCCAGGTCCACCGAGCTGATCCACTCGCCGCCGGACTTGATGAGGTCCTTGGTGCGGTCGGCGATGCGGATCGAGCCGAAGGCGTCCATGGCCGCCACGTCGCCGGTCTTCATCCAGCCGTCGGCCGTGGTGAGCTCCACCCCGGCGTCGGGGTTGTAGTAGTCCTGCGCGCACCAGGGGCCGCGCACCTGGAGCTCACCGGTGGCGGTGTCGTCCCACGGCTGCGGCTCGAGGGTGTCGGAGTCGACGATGCGGGCCTCGACGCCGAGGAAGGGGATGCCGGCGCGGGCGCGCTGGGCGGCCTTGGTCTCGTCGTCGGCGTCCTGGTACCGCTTGGGCAGCACGCCCGAGGAGGCGACCGGGTGGGTCTCGGTCATGCCCCACGCCTGCAGGATCGGGATGCCGACCTGCTCGCGGTAGGCCTCGCTCAGCGCCTTGGGCACTGCGGAGCCGCCGCAGCCGATGTCGCGGAGCTTGTGCGGCCGGCCGGCCAGGTGGGGGAGCACGCCCTGCCAGATGGTCGGGACGCCGGCGGTGAAGGTGACGCCCTCCTCGACGATCAGCTTGGCCAGCGCCTCGGGCTGCATGAGGGCGCCGGGCATGACCAGCGAGGCGCCCGCGGCGGGGGCGGCCTGCGCGATGCCCCAGGCGTTGGCGTGGAACATCGGGACGACCGGCATCGCGACGTCGTTGATGCCCAGGCCGAAGGCGTTGGGCGCCATCACGCCCATCGTGTGCAGGAACGTCGAGCGGTGCGAGTAGACGACGCCCTTCGGGTTGCCCGTGGTGCCCGACGTGTAGCACATCGAGGCGGCCCGCCACTCGTCGGTGACGGAGAACTCGACCGGCTGCGCGTCGGCCAGCAGCGTCTCGTAGTCGAGCACCCGGGAGTCGTCGGGGATCTCGTTGTCGCCGCCGTCGTCCATGACCACGACGTGCTTGACCGTCTTCATGGTGTCGATCAGCGGCCAGAGCAGCGGCAGGACGGTGCGGTCGACGAAGACGACCTCGTCCTCGGCGTGGTTGGCGATGTAGGTGAGCTGCTCGGGGAACAGCCGGACGTTGAGGGTGTGCAGGACGCGGCCGGTGCACGGCGCGGCGAAGTAGAGCTCCAGGTGCCGCTGGCTGTTCCAGCCGAAGGTGCCGACCCGCCCGTCGGCGCTGATGCCGAGGGTGTCGAGGACGCCGCCCAGCCTGCGGGTGCGCTCCGCCCACTCCGCGTAGGTCGCCCGGGTCACCCCGCCGGGGTTGTTGGTGACGATCGTCCCGTCGCCGTAGTGCTGCTCGACGTGCCGGAAGATCGCATCGATCGTGAGGGGGTAGTCCTGCATCAAGCCGCGCATGGCCGGATCCTGCCAGTGACCGCGCTCACCTTCTACCGGTGCGGCGACGATCGGCTTCCCCGATCACGGGGTGTCCTCCCTCGCGGTGGGTGGTGAGGGAGGACGCCGTGCGGTGGGGGAGGGCGGCGTCGCCGTCAGCGGCCGAGGACGACGGGCAGCGTCTCCAGGCCGCGGATGACGAACTCGGGGCGGCGCGCCGGCTCCCCGCCGAGCTCGAGCACCGACGTGCGGTCCAGCAGCGCGCCGAACGTCGCCTGCAGCTCCACCCGTGCCAGCGGCGCACCGATGCAGAAGTGGATGCCGGCCCCGAAGGCGATGTGCGGGTTGTCGGTGCGCCGCACGTCGAGCGTCTCCGGCTCGGCGAAGACGGCGGGGTCGTGGTTGGCCGCACCGAGCAGCGCGGCGATCTTCTGGCCCTCGCGCACCGTGACGCCGCCGATCTCGACGTCGGCGGTGGCGGTCCGCTCGAACAGCTGCAGCGGCGGGTCGAAGCGCATCAGCTCCTCCAGCGCCGCGGGCAGCAGGTCGCGGTCCTCGCGCAGGGCGGCCAGCTGGTCGGGGTGGCGCAGCAGCGCGAGCATCCCGTTGCCCGTGACGTTGACGGTCGCCTCGTGGCCGGCGTTGAGCAGCAGGATGCAGGTGGTGACCAGCTCGTCCTCGGTGAGCTTGTCGCCGTCGGCGTCCCGCACGGAGACGAGGTGGGAGAGCAGGTCGTCGCCGGGCGTGGTCCGCCGCTCGGCGGCCAGCCGGCGCAGGTACGTGACGAACTCGTCCGCCGCGCGCTCGGCCGCCTCCTCGACGGCCGCCGTCCGCCCGTACTCGTACATCTTCACGATCGCGTTGGACCACGGGCGCAGCAGCGGGCGGTCGGCCTCGGGCACGCCCAGCAGCTCGGCGATGACGGCGACCGGCAGCTGCTCGGCCATGCCGGTGAGCAGGTCGACCGGCGCCGACCCCGCGGAGCGCTCGACGAGCTCGTCGGCCAGCCGCCCGGCGAGCTCCTCCACCCACGGCCGCAGCCGCTCCACGTGCCCGCGGGCGAACGCGCTGGTGATCAGCCGCCGCAGGCGGGTGTGGTCCGGCGGCTCCATCTCCAGGATGGCGTTGCGGTGGATGAGGTTGAAGCTGCCGAAGCGCTCGGCCGGCTCCTTGTCCCGCCAGATGCGGCCGAGCCGCCGGTCGCGCAGCACGGCGTTGGACTCGGCGTGGGTGAAGGCCAGCCACAGCCCCAGCCCCTCGTGCCACTGCACCGGCGCCTTCTCCCGGGCACGGGCGAAGGCCGGGTACGGGTCGGCGACGAACGAGGGGGCGCGGAGGTCGAGCGCGTCGACGGACACGGTCACGCCACCGGACCCTAGCGACCCGGCCGGTGTGCTCCCCGCCACGCGCGGGCTCGCGGTCGGCCCCGGGAAGGGGCCGCTTACGCTGCTGCGCATGGCTTCCCGCAAGCGCCCCGCCGCTCCCGCCGCCGTCGCCGAGGGCGGCGTCAACCCGAAGGCGCCCTGCCCCTGCGGGTCGGGCCGCCGCTACAAGCACTGCCACGGCTCGGGGTACGCCCCGCCGGTGACGCGGCCGTTCGAGGGGCTGCCCGGCGAGGCCGACTGGGTGGCGCTGCGGGAGCTGGTCCCGGCGGCGACGGCGACGCTCCGCTCGGCCGACGGCCGGGAGCTGACGCTGGCCAGCGTCCTGCCCGGCGGTGCGCCCGGGCTGGTCCGCGCCAACGGCCAGATCCTCGTCGGCGCGCAGCTGGCGACCTCGTCGGACGACGTCAGCCGCGACCTCGGCACCGCGATCGCCGCGGCGCTGGAGGCCCCCGCCGGCGCGCCCGTGGACCCGGGCCCGATCGGTGGCGCCGGCTCGGCGGGCCCGCGGCTGCAGGAGGTCCTCGACCTCACCGCGCCGCTCGAGGTGACCGTCCACGAGACCTTCGACTTCTGGCTGGAGGGCACCGACCCCAGCCCCCAGGCCCGCGCCGGTCTGGCGCAGGCCAACGAGGCGATCCTGCCGACGGTGCGGCTGGAGGGCCTGGAGGCGGCCTACTGGGTGCGCCCGGGCAACGAGCGGGCGCACCTGCGCTGGGTGCGGGCGGAGAAGGAGGAGCAGCTCCTCGACGCGCTGGCCCGGCTCTCGGCCGCCGAGCAGATCCAGCTCGGCGAGGGCACCCGCTACGCCGGGGCCTTCCGCGCGCACGGCCTCGTCGTCCCGGTGTGGGACCTCCCCGCCGACGTCCCGGCCGCGGACTGGGCCGGCCCCGCGACCGAGTTCCAGGTCCGGCTGGAGAAGGCGCTCGCCGAGACCGCGCCGCTGACCGCCGACGAGCGGCGCGCCCGCGCCGGCCTGCTCTCCCGCCAGATCACCCTGCGCTGATGAGCGGTTCCGGCGCCTGATCCCCGCACCCCCAGGGGGCCGCGGACAGTCGCTCTCTGCCCCGCGGGTGTGGGCAGAGACCTGCTGATCCGGAAGCCCCCCCGGGGTGCGGGCGGGACGTGGCGGCGTCAGACGCTGCGGATCAGGTGCCGGAAGAACCCCGCGCCGCGGTGCAGGGCGGCGATCGAGATGCGCTCGTCGGCGGCGTGCAGCGCGGACAGCTCCTCGCGGCTCAGGTCGAAGGGCATGAACCGGTAGACGCTGTCGCAGATCCGGCTGAAGTGCCGGGCGTCGCTGGCCTGCACCATCACGTAGGGCGCGACGACGGCCTCGGGGTACGTCGCCCGCGCGGCTGATGAGAGCAGCGCGAACGCCTCGTTGTCCGACCGCGACACCGGCGAGGGGTCGTTGCCGGACACGACCCGCACCTCCACCGACGGGTCGCCGATGACCCGGTGCAGGCGCGCCACCGTCGACTGCACGGTCTCGCCCAGCGCGATCCGGATGTTCAGGTGCGCCAGCGCCCGGGTCGCCAGCACGTTGGACGCCCGGCTGCCCTCGAGCCGGGTGACCGCCACCGTCGTCCGCACCATGGCGCCGGCCTCGCGGCCCGCCCGCGCCAGCACCGATGCGAGCACGGGGCGCAGCCGGCCCGCGTGGGCGAACAGCGCCCGGTGGCCGAGCGGGGCCTGCCGGCCGACCGCGTCGATCATGCCCAGGACGACGTCGTGCAGCCGGGCGGGGAACGGGTCGGCCTCCAGCGCGAGGATCGCCCTGGCCAGCCGCGCCGGCGCACCGTCGCGGGCGGGGGAGGAGGCGTGGCCGCCCGCGTCGGTGGTGACCAGCTCGACGTCCAGCAGCCCCTTCTCGGCCAGCCCGACGACGGCGACCTGCCCCGGCACGCCCGGGAACATGCCGCTCACCACGGCGCCACCCTCGTCGACCACCGCCCAGGGCCGGATGCCGCGGGCGGTGAACGCCTCCACGGCGAGCCGGGCCCCGACCCCGGCGACCTCCTCGTCGTTGCCGAAGGAGAGGTGGACGTCGCGCCGGGGCGTGAAGCCCTCGGCCACCAGCGCCTCGACCGCCTCGAGGATCGCCACCATCGAGCCCTTGTCGTCGATGGCGCCGCGACCGTGCACGCGGCCGTCCTCGACCAGCCCGGAGAACGGGTCGCGGCTCCACTCCTGGCCCGCCACCGGGACGACGTCGTAGTGCGCCATGAGCACCAGCGGCGGCTCGTCGGTGGTGCCGCGCCAGCGGTAGAGCAGCGCGCCGCCGCCGAGCACCTCGCGATCCAGCGCCTCGTGGGTGCGCGGGTACAGCTCGGCCAGCCGCGCGCGGTAGGTCTCGAAGGCCGCGGCGTCCACCTGGCCCGGGTCGCGCGAGGAGACCGTCGGGATGCGGATGAGCTCGGCGAGCCGCTGCGCCGCCGCGTCGGCGTCCAGGCCGGTGAGGTCGACCGGTGCCACGGGCTGCTCGACCGGCCGGAACCGGGCGACCCGGCGGGCGGCCGCGGCGGCGGCTCCGGTGGCGGCTCCGGTGACGGCCAGGGCCAGCGCGCGCCTCATGCTCGGGACTCCTCGGCGGTCTCGGGGACGGCGGTCTCGGGGACGGTGGTCTCGGGGACGGCGGGGTCGGAGAAGGCCAGCCGGGGGACGACGAGCAGCGCCACCGCGGCCAGCAGCGCCGTCGTCCCGCAGACCACCCACACGGTGATGTAGCCGGACAGCGAGCCGGCGGTGCCTGCCGACCCGTCGGCCAGCAGCGGGACGTCGGAGGCCAGCGCGATCGCGAACACCGCCGAGGCGAACGACCCGCCGATCACCTTGGTGGTGTTGGTCAGCCCGGTCGCGACCGCGGTGCGACCCACCGGCGCGGCGGCGGCGGCCGCCGCGGGCAGCGCCGCCACCAGGGCGCCGGAGCCCAGGCCCGCGATGGCGATGCAGGAGAGCATCTGGGCCAGCGTGCCGTGGAAGGGGACCAGCAGCAGGTAGCCGGTGCCGGTGAGCGTCGCGGCGCCGATGAGCGTGCTCCGCGGCGTGGTCCGCCGGCTCACCCGGGAGAACTGGCTCGCGCCGACCAGCATCGAGACGACGTAGGCCCCGATGACGACCGAGACCTCGCTGGTCGACAGCCCCAGCCCGTAGCCGTAGACCGCCGGGTCGGTGCGCGCGTAGGTCGACAGCGGGCCCTGGGCGCCCAGCACGCTGACCCCGAACAGCCCGGCGGTGAGCTGCACCGGCCACATCGCGGGGCTGCGGAGCACCCGGAAGTCCACCAGCGGGTCGTCCTGCCGCAGCTCGTAGGCGACGAACGGGACGACGAGCAGGACCCCCACGGCGGCCACCGCCCACGGCCACAGCGCGCCCTCGTTGAGCCGGACGAAGCTCAGACCCCCGGTGATCACCAGCAGGACCACGCTGAGCAGGGCGACGCCGGTCGCGTCCACGCTGCCGCCGGTGCGGTCCTCGCTCTCGGGCACCCGGAAGGCCACGACCAGGCAGACGCCGACGACCAGCACCGCGGGCAGCACCAGCACCAGCCCCAGGGAGTCGCCGAGGCTCTGCCCGATCTGGCCGCCGCCCAGCGCGCCCGCGATCGCCCCGGCCTGCAGCGCGGCCACGATCAGCCCGGTGGCGCGGCGGGTCTGGCCCGCGGCCCCCGGCGTGCGGCGCGACCGGTCCCAGATCAGCGCCACCTGCAGCGGCAGCCAGACGACGTAGAGCCCCTGCAGCGCCCAGGCGACCAGGAACACGGGGAAGCTCGTGGCGAACGCCAGCGCGACGGTGGACAGCGCCGTGGCGACCGCCGACCACAGCAGCACCCTGCGGTGCCCGTGCAGGTCGCCGAGCTTGGCGAGCACGGGGACGGCGACCGCCGACAGCACCAGCTGCGCGGCCTCGAGCCAGTTGACGTCGGCGTCGTTGACCCCGAGGTAGCGGGCGATGTCGGTGAGCAGAGGGATGTAGTAGCCCTGCAGCACGCCGCTGGTGAACTCGACGAAGACCAGGTAGCCGACGAGCCCGCCGCCGATGCCCGCGATGCGCCCCGCCCCGCGCGCCGTCCCCGTCGTCGCCACCGCGCCGTCCCTTCCCCGAGGCGCCGGGCCCGGCGCGGAGAGCCAGCAGCGTAGTGGCCGGGATCACCGTGGCCGCCTGCGAGCAGCACATAACGCCCCTGTCGGGCGTCATGTGCACAAGAGGCCGGGGTGGGTCAGAGGGGGTCGCGGGAGACGGGGCAGGACATGCAGCGCGGGCCGCCCCGGCCGCTGCCGAGCTCGGAGCCCGCGATGCGGACCACCTCGATGCCGGCCGCCTCGAGCGCGGCGTTGGTGACGGTGTTGCGCTCGTAGGCCACCGCCAGCCGCGGGGCGAGGGCGAGGGTGTTGTTGCCGTCGTCCCACTGCTCGCGCTCGGCGGTCACCGGGTCCAGCCCGGTGTCGATCACCCGCAGCCTGTCGATGCCCATCGCGCGCGCCGCGGCGCGGACGAACGGCTCGGGCCCGGCGACGGCGAGGTCGGTGGTGTCGGCGTCCTCGGGGGAGCAGCCCTCGGGCGCGCGCACCGTCCAGGCGACCAGCGAGTCGGCGACCGCGGGGTACATGACCATCGCGTCGATGTCGACCATCGTGGCGATCGTGTCCAGGTGCATCGTCGCCCGCTCCTGCGCGATCGGGACGACGAGCGCGGTGTGCGCCAGCCCGCGGGCGAACAGCCGCCGCGCCAGCCGCTCCGCGCCGCCGGGCGTCGTCCGCTCCCCCACCCCGACGGCGACGACGCCCTCGGCCAGCAGCAGCACGTCCCCACCCTCGAGGTGCTCGAGCTCGGGCCCGTACAGCTGCGGGGCCCCGGCGAAGCGCGGGTGGTGGGTGTAGATGGCGGCGGTGATCGTGCTCTCCCGGTGCCGCGCGGGCATGGCCAGGGAGGTCACCGCGACCTCGTCGCCGATCCACACCGACGAGTCCCGGGTGAAGAGCAGGTTGGGCAGCGGGGGGACGACGAAGTCCGAGCGGTCCATGAGCTGGTAGGCCAGCCCGGATCCGCGCAGCTCCTCGTGCGCCAGCCCCGCGATGAGCGCCGTCGCCAGGTCGTCCGGCGCGAGGGCGGCCAGGTGCCGGGTGGCGTCGCGCTGCAGCGTGGCGCCGAGCCGGGGGTCGTCCACGGCGGCGGCGATGAGCTCGTCGCGGGCGGCGGGGACGGCGAGCACCTCGGCCAGCAGCGTGGCCACGTGCAGCACCTCGACGCCGCGGTCGCGGAGGGCCTGGGCGAAGGCGTCGTGCTCGTCCTGCGCCCGCGCCACCCACGGGACGCCGTCGAAGAGCAGCTGGTCGTTGTTCCGCGGCGTCAGCCGGCGCAGCTCGGGGCCGGGCCGGTGCAGCATCACGGTGCGCAGCGGGCCGACCTCGCTCGTCGCCCCGGGGGTCGCGGCGGATCCGATCATGACCGCCAGGCTGGCACAGGTCGGCGGGGACGGCGTCGTGGACGCCTCGTTAGGGTGCCGGGGTCGGTGCCGACGACGGCGCCGCGACGCCGAACCGGAGGTACCCGTGGACCTGTTCGACCTGACCGGCAAGGTGGCTGTGGTCACCGGGGGTACCCGCGGCATCGGCCTGATGATGGCCCGGGGCCTGCTGCAGGCGGGGGCGAAGGTCTACATCAGCTCCCGCAAGGCCGAGGCCGGCGAGGCCGCGGCCGCGGAGCTGGCCGAGTTCGGCACGGTCGTCTCGATCCCGGCCGACCTCTCCACCGAGGCCGAGTGCCGGCGGCTGGCCGAGGAGGTGGGCCGCGCCGAGGAGCGGGTGCACGTCCTGGTCAACAACGCCGGCGCCACCTGGGGCGAGCCGCTGGAGACCTTCCCCGAGTCGGCCTGGGACAAGCTGCTCGACCTGAACCTGAAGTCGCCGTTCTTCCTCACCCGGGCGTTCCTGCCGAAGCTGGAGGCCGCGGCGTCCGACGGCGACCCGGCGCGCATCGTCAACGTCGGCAGCATCGACGGCCTGCACGTCAGCTCCATGCCGACCTACTCCTACGCCGCGAGCAAGGCCGGGCTGCACCAGCTCACCCGCGTGCTGGCCAAGGAGCTCGGGCCGAGGGGTGTCACCGTCAACGCCGTCGCCCCCGGCCCGTTCGAGTCGAAGATGATGGCCGCCACGCTGGACGCCTTCGGCGCCGAGATCGCCGCGAAGTCGCCGCTGGGCCGCATCGGCCGCCCCGACGACATGGCCGGCGTCGTGGTCTACCTCTCCTCGCGGGCGGGCGCCTACGTCACCGGCGCCGTCATCCCCGTGGACGGCGGCATCGCGACGACGGCGTAGCGCGGGGGCCCGCGATGATCAGGTCACCTGATCGTCAGGGGTCCTGGCTCAGCATCGACGGTGAGCCAGGACCCCGAACGGTGAGCCAGGACGGTGCGCGGAGCCGCGGGCCGGGCCTCAGGCGGGGCTGGGCTCGGCCGCGACCCGGTGCAGGTGGGCCTCGGCCAGGGCCACCTGGTGCGGTGAGCCGACGAGCCCGCCCTGCTCCCGGGCCGCCGTCCACCACCGCCGCGCGCCCTCCAGGTCACCGAGCCGCTCGGCGATCCGGCCCAGCAGCTCGTCGTAGGCGCCGAGGGTGAGTGACGGCGTCCCGAGCACCGCCTGCCGGCCGCGGTAGGGGAGCAGCGAGGCCAGCGCCGCCGCGCAGTCCGGTTCGTCGCCCAGCCACAGCGTGCTCTCCGCCTGCAGGTAGAGGGCGACGTCGCTGGCCCAGTCCCGGACCAGCGTGCGGCCCCAGCGGGCGCGCAGCCGGCGGGCCTCCGCGACGTCCCCGGACTCCGCAGCGGCCAGCACCGCCATCTCCTGAAGCAGCGGGTTGCCCTCGTCGCCGGTCTCGACCAGCAGCGGCAGCGCGTCGGCCTCGCGGTGGTCGGCCCGCCGCAGGGTGAACTGGTGCGCCGCGTAGGCGTGCCGCGCGTGCGGGGTCACCCGCCGGAACAGCTCGTAGGCCTCGGTGGTCAGCTCCTCGGCGCGGGCGGCGTTGCCGCGCAGCCAGGCCAGCCCAGCGGCCTGCCAGAGCACGTGCGGGCGCACCTCCGGCCCGCTCAGCGACACCGCCAGCCGCCGCGCCTGGGCGTGGTCGGCCTCGAAGCCGGCCAGGTCGCCCAGGTGCAGCCGGATCGCCGCCCGGTGCAGGTGCGCGAGGAACTCGGTGCGCCGCGGCAGCCCCCGGCCGGCGAGCTCCAGCGACTCGTCGGCCGCGGCGAGCCGCAGCTCGGCCGCCCCGGGCCGCCCCCACACCGCCAGGCTAAAGTTGTTCAGCGTGCGACCCAGCAGCTCCGGGTCGCCGATCCGGCGGGCCATCGCGACCGCCCGCTGCGCCGCCTGCACCCCGCGGTCGTCCGGGTCGAAGGCGAGCTCGACGCCCAGGGTGCCCAGCAGCCGGGCGGTGGTCGGGTCGTCGCCGCCCCCGCGCTCGGCGAGCAGGTCCTCCAGGACGGCGACCATGTCCTCGTCGACCACCCCGTGCGGCCGCCAGTTCCACAGCGTGACGCTGCCCCAGACCGCCGCGGACTCCGCGAGGCACTCCCGGTCGTCGAGCTGGCGGGCCAGGCCGATCGCCTCGGCCACCACCTCCCGGGCCTCGGTGAGCTGGCCGCTGCGCAGCAGGTCGCCGCCCAGCGCGGTGAGCAGGTCGTGCCGGGTGCGGGCGGCGTCCGGCGCCTCGGGGTCGAGCAGCTGCAGGGCCCGCCGGCCGTGCGCGGCGGCCTCCCCGTGGGCCAGCCGGGCCCGGGCGGCGCGGGCGGCGGCGCCGAGGTAGAGCAGGGCCGGCCCGGGACCGACCACCGGGAGCGCCGCGACGAAGTGGTGGGCCAGCCGCTCGACGACCCCGTCGTCCGTCGACGTCGCCAGCTGCCGCTCCAGCGCCTCACCGACGCGGGCGTGCAGCCGTGCCCGCCGCAGCGCGGGCAGGTCGCCGGCGAGCACCTCCTGCACCAGCGCGTGGGCGAACCGCCAGCTCCACGGCCGCCCGCCCTCCACCACCAGGCCGACGGCGAGGGCGGAGTCCATCGCGGCGAGGGCGTCGTCCACGGCGGTGCCGGCAGCCTCCAGCAGGGCCAGCGGCACCTCGCGGCCGGCGACGGCGGCCACCTCGAGCACCTCGCGGGCGCCCGCGGGCAGCCGGGCCAGCCGCGTCCGCAGCACCTCCCCGACCGACGGCGGCACCGGGACGGCGTCCAGGTGCAGGTCGTGGGCGCCCACCATCCAGCGCGACAGCTCGACGACGAAGAACGGGTTGCCGCCCGTGCGGTCGTGCACCGCGGTGGCCAGCGCCCGGTCGCCGGGCGAGCCCAGCTGGGCGGTCAGCAGCGCGGCGACGTCGTCGGCGTCCAGCCCGCGGAGCCGCAGGCAGGTGGCCGCCGGCTCGCGGGCCAGCCGGGCCAGGCAGTCGGCGACCGCCTCGGGCAGCGGCTCGCCGACGGTCCGGGCGGTGACGACCAGCAGCACCGGCGCCCGGGGGAGGTGGCGCACGAGCAGCCCGAGCAGCTGCACCGACGTCGTGTCGGCGCCCTGCAGGTCCTCGAGGACGACGAGCACGGGGCGGGACGCGGCCGCCGTGAGCCGGGCCCGCAGGTCCTGGAACAGCCGGAAGCGGGCGGCGTCGGCGTCGTCGCCGGGCGTGGCGGCGTCGGGGACCAGCTCGGGCTGGTCCAGCTGCTCGAGCACCTGCGTCCACGGCCACAGCGCCGGCGCGCCGGTGTCGTCGGCGCACCGGCTCCACGCCACCGGCCACCCCAGCAGCCGGGCGCCGTCGGCGACCGCCCCGGCCAGCCGGGTCTTCCCGATGCCGGCCTCCCCCTCCACCACGACGACGGCGGAGCGCCCGCCGGCCACCTGCTCGGCGACCGCCCGCACCTGGTCGAGCTCCGCCCGCCGGCCGACCAGCGCGTCGGCCGAGGTGCTGGGCGCCGGAGCGGGGGCGGACGGGAGCACGGGCCGGGGCAGCCGCTCCAGCAGGCGCGGGTCCTGCCGCAGCACCGCCTGCTCCAGGTCGCGCAGCTCCGGCCCGGGGTCGATGCCCAGCTCGTCGCGCAGCAGCTCTGTGCACCGGCGGCAGGCGTCCAGGGCCTCGGCCTGCCGGTCGGCGGCGTAGAGGGCGGTGACCAGGCGGGCCCACAGCCGCTCGCGCAGCGGGTGCTCGGTCACCAGGTGCTGCAGGTCGGGGACGGCGGCCTCCGGGCGGCCGACCGCCAGCAGCGCGTCGCAGCGGCGCTCGCGTGCGCGCACGTGCAGCTCGGTGAGCCGCAGCCGGTCGCTCGCGGCCGCCGGCAGGTCGCCCAGCTCGGCCAGCGGCTCCCCGCGCCAGAGGCCCAGGGCCTCGTCCAGCAACGCCACCCCGCGGGCGGGTGAACCGTCGGCCACCGCGCGGTCGCCGGCCTCGATCAGCTGCGTGAAGCGGAGCAGGTCCAGGTCCTCGGCGCCCGCGCGCAGCAGGTAGCCCGGTGGGCGGGTGATGAGCACGGACGGCGCCTCGCGCGGGCCGCGGCCGGGCTCCAGCACGCGGCGCAGGTGCGAGACGTAGGCCTGCAGGGTGCCGGTGACCGTCGGCGGCGGCTCCTCGCCCCAGAGGGTGCTCACGATCCGGTCGACGCCGACGACCCGGTCGGCGTCCGCCAGGAGCAGGGTCAGCAGCGCCCGGGGCTTGGCGCCGCCCACGTCGACGGGGCGGCCGTCGGGACCGGTGACCTCGAGCGGCCCGAGGACTCGGAAGCGCACGCCGCGGATGCTCTCAGCGCGGTGCGGCGCGGGGCACCCCTTTCCGCGCGCGACGAGTCCTCCGGCCGGGGCGGGTCGAGCCGGACCGCCGGACGTCCGGCCGGGCCACGGCGCGGCTGGACGGTCGCTGGACCGGCCTGACCCCGCGCAGGGAGCGGTCGGCGCGCTGCAAGCCGGCGTCCAAGTCGGCTCCAAGTGCCCGGCAAGCGGGGCCGCGCACGCTCCCCCTGTCCCGAGAAGCCGCGGCCCGACCGCGGTGCCCTTCCCGCGGTGACCGCCGCGGCAGCGAAGAGGAATCCGCATGTCCCTCACCGAGCTCCCCCGCGAGCCCGAGCAGCCCGTCGCCCTCCTGGACGCGGCGGCCGTCGACAGCCTCGTCCCGCCCTTCCCCGCGGCCGACGTCGACGAGCTCCGCGGCGTCGTCCACGGCCCCGTCTACGCCGCCGGCGACGACGGGCTGGCCGCGGAGGTGGCCACCTGGAACGTCGCGGTCACCCACACGCCGGCCATCGCGGTGGGCGCCACCTGCGCCGCCGACGTCGCCGCCGCCGTCTCCTGGGCCGTCGCCCGCGGCCTGCGCGTCGCCGTCCAGGCCACCGGCCACGGCCCGGTGCGCAACGCCGCCGGGTCCATGATGATCACCACCCGCCGGATGCAGGGCCTGTTCATCGACCCCGAGCGGCGGACCGTCCGCGTCGAGGCGGGGGTGAAGTGGAAGCGGCTCATGGAGTCCGCCGCCGAGTTCGGCCTCGCCGGGCTGTGCGGGTCGTCGTCCGACGTCGGGGTGGTCGGGTACACGCTCGGCGGTGGGGTGGGGTCGCTGGGCCGCAAGCACGGCTTCGCCGCGGACCACGTGCGCGCCGTCGAGATCGTCACCGCCGACGGCCGGCAGCGCACGCTGTCGGCGGACTCCGAGCCGGAGCTGTTCTGGGCGGTGCGGGGCGGCAAGGGCAACTTCGGCGTGGTCACCGCGCTGGAGATGGACCTGGTACCGCTGACCGGCCTGTACGGGGGCGGCATCTTCTTCGCCGGCGAGGACATGGCCGACGTCCTGCACGCCTTCCGCCGCTGGTCCCGCCACCTGCCCGACGAGGTGAGCACCTCGATCGCCGTCATGCGGCTGCCGGACATGGAGTTCCTGCCGCCGCCGCTGCGCGGGCAGACCGCCGTCCACCTGCGCTACGCCTACTGCGGCACCGACTTCGCCGACGGTGAGCGGCTGGTCGAGCCGATGAAGCAGGCCGGCCGGATCCTGCTCGGCTTCACCGGGCCGATGCGGACCGACGAGATGGACGCCATCCACATGGACCCGGTCGACCCGCTGCCGGCGTGGGAGAAGGGCCAGCTGCTCACCGAGCTGACCGTCGAGGGCGTCGACGCGCTGCTGGCCGTGGCCGGCCCGCAGGCGCAGATCCCGCTGCTGATGGTCGAGCTGCGGATGCTGGGCGGGGCGTTCGCGCGCCGGCCGAAGGTGCCCAACGCGGTGGCCGGCCGGGACGGCGCGTTCTCGATGCTCGTGCTCGGGCCGGGCGTGCCGGAGCTCGCCGAGGTGGTGCCGGCCGTCGGGCGCGCCGTGCTCGCCGCGATGGCGCCGTGGAAGGCCCCGGGCTGCCTGACCAACTTCCTCGGGGACGTCTCCGGCCCCGGTGAGGTGGCCGCGGCCTACCCGCCCGGCGTCTCCCAGCGGCTGGCCGAGGTGAAGGCGGCGGTCGACCCGGAGCGCGTCTTCTCCTTCGGCCACGCCTTCTGAGAGCCGGGCGGCGTCACGGGCCCCTGACCCCGGCCCTCCCGGCGCCCCACCGGCCCCTTGTTGATCAGGTGACCTGGTCGTTCCGGGTCCTAGCTCACCACCGGTGGTGAGCCAGGACCGCAGACGATCAGGTCACCTGATCACCATGGCCGATCAGTCGGGGAGCAGGACGCCGGGGTTGCAGATGCCGTGGGGGTCCAGCCGCTGCTTGACCGCCCGCAGCACCTCGACGCCCAGCGAGCCCACCTCCCGCTCCAGCCACGGCCGGTGGTCGGCGCCGACGGCGTGGTGGTGGGTGAGCGTGCCGCCCGCGGCCAGCAGCGCGTCGGTGGCGGCGCGCTTCGCGGAGAGCCACTGCTGGATGGGCAGGGCGTCGTCCCGGTCGGCGAGCACGGTGAAGTAGAGCGAGGCGCCGGTGGCGTACCCGTGCGAGACGTGCGCCATCACCAGCGGCCGGTGCCCGCCGCGGGCCAGCGACTCCCGCAGCGCCCGGCGGGTGGTGTCGTACACGGTGGGCAGCGCCGTCCAGGTGGCCGCGGTCTCCAGCGTCTCGACCAGCAGGCCGCCGTCCATGAGCCGGTCGCGCAGGTAGGGCGCCTCGAACCGGTGCCGGCGCCAGGAGTCGCCCACCCGCCGGCCCAGCCGGACGGCGCCGCCGTCACGCAGCAGCGACGACGCGGCCCGCACCCGGGCGCGGACCAGGTCGGGCACGCCCTCCCAGCCCACGACCAGCATGCAGCCCTCGGCGCGCCCCCGGGCCCGCAGGCTGCCGCGCAGCGCCTTCGCTCCGGCCCCGGCCGCCATGAGCAGGTTGGCCCGCGTCTCGTCGGCGTCGGAGAGCCGGACGACGTCGGGCAGCAGGTCGTGCCGGGCGAGCTGCTGGAGCGCGGCCAGCCCGTCCGCCCAGGTGCGGAAGGACCAGCCCTCGTAGGCGCTGGCCGAGGGCTTAGGGCGCACCCGCAGCGTCAGCTCGGTGATCACCCCGAGCGTCCCCTCCGAGCCCAGCGCGAGGCCCAGCAGGTCGGGCCCCGCGGCCGACGCCGGCGGGTGGCCGAGCTCGAGGACCCCCGACGGCGTGGCCAGGATCAAGCCGGCGACCAGCTCGTCGAACCGGCCGACGCCGGTGGAGGACTGGCCGGCCGAGCGGGTCGCGGCGTACCCGCCGAGCGTGGCGAACTCCCAGCTCTGCGGCAGGTGGCCGAGGGTGAGCCCCTCGCGGGCCAGCGCCCGCTCGAGGGCCGGCCCGCGCATGCCCGGCCCGACGGTGACCAGCGACGAGTGCACGTCCAGCGCCTGCACCGAGGCCATGCGGGTCAGGTCGACCGCCAGCACCGGCCGGTCGTCGGGGTCGACGCCGGCCAGCCCGCCGACGACGCTGGTGCCCCCGCCGAACGGCACGACGACGATGCCGCGCTCGCTGCACATCGCCAGCAGCGCGGCCGTCTCCTCGGTCGTGCCGGGCAGCGCCACGGCGTCGGGGGCGTCGGAGGCGTCGCCCTCCCGCCGGCGCAGCAGGTCCAGGTAGCTCTTGCCCCCGGCCCGGCGCAGCCGCGACCCGCGGTCGGTGCGCACGTGGTCCTCGCCGAGCAGGCCGGCCAGCGCGGCGCGGTCCTCCTCGGGCAGCCGGCAGGGCGCCAGCCGGATCCCGTCCACCGGCGCGGGGGGCGTGGCCCGCGGTTCCCAGCCCAGCTCGCGGGTGAGGTGGCGGCGCGCGGCCTTGGTCAGGACGCCGTCGGGCCCCTCGTCCCCGGGGGTGGCGGGGCGCGGGCCCCAGCCCTGGATCGTCAGTTCCGGCTGCTCGGGCACGGCTACAGTCTGCCGGTGCCGCAGCGGTGGAGGACCGGGTGATCGGTTCCCTGTCGCCCGCCCGCCGGGCCCGTGACCTCGCCGCCGTCGCCGGGGCGGCCGTCGACGTGGTCGTGGTCGGCGCCGGCGTCACCGGCGCCGGGGTGGCGCTGGACGCGGCGTCCCGCGGGCTCTCGGTGCTGCTGTGCGAGCGGGCCGACCTCGCGGCGGGCACCAGCCGGTGGTCCTCGAAGCTGGTGCACGGCGGGCTGCGCTACCTGGCCCACGGGGAGCTCGGCCTGGCGCGGGAGAGCGCCCGCGAGCGCGCCGTCCTCATGGGGGCGACGGCGCCGCACCTGGTGCGCCCGCTGCCCTTCCTCGTCCCCGACGCCGCCGGCCGCGACGTCACCGCCCTCGCCGAGCTGGGCGGGCGGCTGGGTGACGCGGTGCGGTTCTCGGTGCCCGGTGGGCGGCGGTCGCTGCCCCCGACCCGGCGGGTGGGCGCCGCCGACGTGGGCCGGCTGGTCGCGGGGGTGCGGCCCGGCGGCGGTGGCGTCGTCTTCTGGGACGGGCAGCTGGTCGACGACGCGCGCCTCGTCGTCGCCCTGGTCCGGACGGCGGCCGCGCACGGCGCCCGCGTGCTCACCGGCGCCGCGGTCACCGCCGTCGACGGCGCGGACGTGCACGTGGCCACCGACGAGGGGCCGGTCACCGTGCGGGCGGGGGCGGTGGTCAACGCGGCCGGGGTCTGGGCGCAGCGGCTCGCGCCCGGCCTCCGGCTGGTGCCCTCCCGCGGCTCGCACCTCGTGGTGCCGGGCGTGCGGCTGGGGTCACCCTCGGCGGCGCTGACCGTGCCGCTGCCCGGCTCGCGCTCGCGGTACGTGTTCGCGCTGCCGCAGGCCGATGGGCTGGTCTACCTGGGGCTGACCGACGAGCCGGTCGAGGGGCCGGTTCCCGACGACGACGCGACGCCGTCCGAGGCCGAGGTGGCGCAGCTGCTGGGCACCGTGAACCGGGTGCTCGCCGAGCCGCTGACCCCTGGCGACGTGGTGGGCGCCTACGCGGGCTACCGGCCGCTGGTGCTGCCCGCGGCGGCGACCCCCGGCAGCGCGACCGCAGACCTCTCCCGCCGGCACCTCCTGGCGTGGGACGGACCGGTCCTCTCCGTGGTCGGCGGGAAGCTCACCACCTACCGCGCCATGGCCGAGGAGGCCGTCGACGCCGTCGTGGCGCGGCTCGGCCGGGGCGCTGCGCGGTCGGTCACCGCGCGGCTGGCGCTGGTCGGGGCCGCGCCGCGGGTGGCGCTGGACCGGCTGGTCGCGCCGCCGCGGCTGGTGGCCCGGTACGGCACCGAGGCGCCGGCGGTCGAGGCGCTGGGGCCGGCGCTGGTGGTCGCGGGACGGCCGGAGACGGTGGGGGAGCTGCGGTTCGCCGTCCGCCACGAGGGGGCGCGCACCGTGGCCGACCTGCTCGACCGCCGCACCCGCATCGGCCTGGTGCCCGCAGACAGGGAGCGCGCGGTGCCGGTGGCCGAGCAGGTGCTCGCCGAGGCCTGACCCGCCGCGACGACCAGGTCCCCCGGTCAGGCGCGCCCTCCCTCACCGTGGGCGCTGGGCGAGGACGTGCTGCGCCGAGGGAGGGCAGGCGTATCTCGTGCAGTGAGACGCTGGTTCCACTCTGCGAGACGGAGGAGAACACTGCGGCCGTGGACACCTACACGCACGGGCACGCCGAGCCGGTCCTGCAGTCGCACCGGTGGCGCACCGCCGGGAACTCCGCCGCGCACCTCCTGCCCGCGCTGCGCCCCGGCCTCGACCTGCTCGACGTCGGCTGCGGGCCGGGCACGATCACCGTCGACCTGGCCGCACGGGTGGCGCCCGGCCGGGTGCTGGGCCTGGACCTCTCCGCCGACCCCCTCGACGAGGCGCGGGCCGCCGCCGACCGGGCCGGGGTCGCGGTCACCTTCGCGGTCGGCGACGTCCACGCCCTCGACCTGCCCGACGCCTCGTTCGACGTCGTCCACGCCCACCAGGTGCTGCAGCACCTCACCGACCCGGTGGCCGCGCTGCGGGAGATGGCGCGGGTGTGCCGGCCGGGCGGGCTGGTCGCCGTCCGCGACGTCGACTACGCGGCGACCACCTGGTTCCCCGCCGACGACGGGCTGGACCGCTGGCTGTCGCTCTACCGGCAGGTGGCCCGCCGCAACCACGCCGAGCCCGACGCCGGGCGGCGGCTGCTGTCCTGGGCCCACGCGGCGGGCCTGCGCGACGTCACGGCGACGACGTCGTCCTGGTGCTTCGCCACCCCGGCGGAGCGGGAGTGGTGGGGCCGCTCGTGGGCGGGGCGGGCGACGGCGTCGGCGTTCGCCGAGCAGGCGGTCGCGTACGGCCTGGCGACGCCGGGGGAGCTGCGGGGGATCGCGGACGCATGGCTGCGCTGGGCCGCCGCGGACGACGGCTGGCTCGGCATGCTGCACGGGGAGCTGCTGGTCCGCGTCTGACCCCTCAGGCCACCTCCTGCCGCTGGTGCGCACCGAGCGTCGCCAGGCTGCGCCGGAGGCCGACGGCCACCGCCCCGAGGGCGAAGAAGCCCTGGTCGTCACCGATGGCGGAGTCGCGCACCAGCGCCGTGAGCCGCCCGGCCGCGGCGAGCGCGCCGTCGACGGCCCGGTCGCGCTCGTCCGGCCCGGCGCCCGCGGCGTGGTACGGGGTGCGGACGACGCCGGCCAGGCCGTCGAGGGCGTCGGCCAGCACCCAGCCGGTCCCGTCGTCGACGCGGTCCAGCCCGCGGCGGTGCGGCTGGAACTCGACGACCAGCGTGGTGAGGTCGTCGATGAGGACGGCGACGCGGTCCAGGGCCCGGGACTGCTCCCGGATGCTGGCGGCGGTCCCGTGCCACTTCCGCGCCCGCGGGTTGGCCCGCCGCGCGCGCTCGACCACCAGCTCCGCGTGCCGCATCCGCTCCAGCGCCCGGTCGAGCTCGGTCCCGCGGGCGTCCCACTCGTCGGGCGCCGGTACCCGGCCGCTGCGCAGGGCGGCTGCCATGGTGCCCAGGTGGTCGGCGATCAGCGCCCGGGCCGCCTGGATCCGCTGGACCGCCGTGGTGAGCTGCAGCGGCGGGAAGAGCACGGTGGTCACCAGGACGCCGATCGCCGCCCCCAGGAAGGTCAGCCCGGCGTAGCGGACCGCGTAGTCGGCGGGGTCGGCCGTGCCCACCGTGAGCATCAGGACGGCCGCGAAGCTGACCCAGCTCGCCTGCTCCCTCAGGACCCGCCACTGCTCGACGACGATCGCCAGCAGCACGATCAGCGCGATGCTCAGCGCATTGGGCACCGCCCGGGTGAGCTCGTACACCCCGACGGCGAGCGCGAAGCCGAGCAGGATGGCCAGCAGGCTCCGCCACGCCGCCGACGCGGAGTCCGCGACGGTCGGGCTGACGGCGATCACCGCGCCGAGCGGGGCGTAGTAGGCGTAGTCGGAGAGGCTCCCGGGCAGCAGCAGGGCCACCTGCCACGCCAGGCCCGCTGCCAGCGCTGCCCGGACCGCTCGCTGCACCCACGGCTGCTGCAGCCGCGCGACCACCTGTCCCACCCCGCCAGGATGCGCTCCCCTCCCGGCGTCCCCTCCCCGGGGTGGGGACGCCGGCGGCGGCCCCGCCGCGCGATGTCACGGAACCGTCATGGGCGGCGGGTCGCCGGCCCCGGTGAGCTGTGCGAGAGTCGATGGCCGCGTGTCGTGGCTCGCCGGCTGCCTGGAGCGCCGAAGATCGCCCGCCCCGCCGATCGGCGGGACGGCTCGCACTGCCGGACGACGAGGACGCGGCCCCGACGCGGGCCAGGGGAGGTGCGGCCCATGTGGGAGTACGTGACCGAGCGGGCCGACCTCATCACCTTCCAGGCGGTCCAGCACGTCAGCCTCGTCGTGCAGTGCGTCCTGCTGGGCTCGCTGATCGGGGTCGCGCTGGCGGTCCTGGTGTACCGCAACCCCACGGCGACGGCCCTGGCCAACGGGGTGTCCGCCGTGGGCCTGACCATCCCCGCCTTCGCGCTGCTGGGCATCCTCCTGGCGCCGTTCGGCTTCGGCATCACGCCCGCGGTGATCGCGGTGACCTTCTACGCGGCGCTGCCGGTGCTGCGCAACGCCGTGGTCGGGCTGGCGGGGGTCGACCGGGCCACCGTCGAGTCCGCGCGGGGCATCGGCATGACCCGCGCCGCCGCCCTGCTGCGGGTGGAGCTGCCGCTGGCCTGGCCGGTCATCCTGGCCGGCATCCGCGTCGCCACGCAGATGGTCATGGGCATCGCCGCGATCGCGGCCTACGTGCTCGGGCCCGGGCTCGGTGGCTTCATCTTCTCCGGCCTCTCCCGGCTGGGTGGCGCGAACGCCCTCAACTCCGCGCTGACCGGGACGATCGCCATCGTCCTGCTCGCGCTCGTCCTCGACCTGCTGCTCGTGCTGGTGGGTCGGCTCACCACCCCCAGGGGGATCCGTGCCTGAGACCGCATCCGCAGCCGCCGCCGGGACGGCGGGCGACGACCGGCGCATCAGCGGGGTGCCGATCCGCCTGGAGGGCGTCACCAAGCGCTACCCCGGGCAGGACCGGCCGGCGGTCGACGACGTCGACCTGGAGATCGCCGCCGGCGAGACGGTGATGTTCGTCGGGCCGTCCGGCTGCGGGAAGACCACCCTGCTCAAGATGCTCAACCGGCTCATCGAGCCGACCAGCGGGCGCATCCACCTGGGCGACGAGGACGTCACGGACCAGGACGCCGACCAGCTGCGCCGGAGGATCGGCTACGTCATCCAGGCCGGCGGGCTCTTCCCGCACATGACCGTCGCGACGAACGTCGGGATGGTCCCCCGGATGCTCAGGTGGGACAAGCAGCGCACCGCCGCCCGGATCGACGAGCTGCTCGAGCTGGTCGGCCTGGACCCGGCCGTCTACCGCGACCGGTACCCGCGGGAGCTCTCCGGCGGGCAGCAGCAGCGGGTCGGCGTGGCCCGCGCCCTGGCCGCGGACCCGCCGGTGCTGCTGATGGACGAGCCGTTCGGCGCCGTGGACCCGGTCACCCGCCAGCGCCTGCAGGACGAGCTGCTGCGCATCCAGGAGGAGCTGGGGAAGACGATCGTGTTCGTCACCCACGACTTCGACGAGGCGGTGAAGCTGGGCGACCGCATCGTCGTCTTCGACGTCGGGGCGCGGGTGGTCCAGTACGACACCCCGGAGCGGATCCTCGCCGAGCCGGCGGAGGACTACGTCGCCGACTTCGTCGGCGCAGGCGCCACCCTCAAGCAGCTCACGCTGACCCGGGTCGGCGACGTCGACCTCGTGCAGGTGACGACGGCGGTCGCGGGCTCCCCGTCCGCGGAGGCGGTGGCCGCGGCGCAGGCCGCCGGCGACGACTTCGTGGTGGTGCTGGACTCGAGGGGGCGGCCGATCAGCTGGCCGACGGTGGCCGAGCTGACCCGGACGACCACGGTGCCGCACACGGTGGACGAGCGGCTCCCGGTCGTCGGGCTGCGGTCGACGCTCAACGACGCGCTGGACACCATGCTCGCGGCCAGCCAGGGCGGCGTCGTGGTGACCGGACGGCGTGACGGACTCGCCGGGGTGATGGCGGTGGAGACCGTCATGGCCGCCATCCAGCGGTCCCGCACGGAGACGGCCGGATGACCGCCGCCCCCGAGGTGCGCGCCGGCGGCGCACCGGAACCCGCCCCCGCCGAGGAGACCGCGCGGCACGCCGACCCCTCCGCCGCGGGCGGCGGTGGCTGGCGGGCGCTGCTGCTGCAGCCGGCGCTCGTCGTCCTCGGGGTGGCCGCCTTCCTGGTGTGGCGGCTGACCGCCGACCTGAGCGACACCGAGGCCCGGCAGCTCGGCTGGGGCGTGCTCGGCGACAGCATCCGCGAGCACCTGGCCCTGACCGTCGTCGCCGCGGTCATCGTGCTGCTCATCGCGGTGCCGCTGGGCATCGCGCTGACCCGGCGCCCGCTGCGGCGGCTCAGCCCGCTGGTCGTCGGCATCGCCAACACCGGGCAGGCGGCCCCCGCGATCGGCCTGTTCGTCCTGCTGGCCACCTGGCTGGGCTTCGGCTTCGGGACGACGGTCGTCGCGCTCGTCGTGTACGCGGCGCTGCCCGTGCTGCGCAACACCATGGTCGGCATCCAGGGGGTCGACGAACGGCTGGTCGAGGCGGGGCGCGGCATGGGGATGAGCGCGCTGGCGGTGCTGCTGCGGGTGGAGCTCCCGCTCGCCGTGCCGGTGCTGCTCGCCGGCGTGCGCACCGCCCTCGTCCTGCTGGTCGGGACGGCCACGCTGGCCACCTTCATCGACGGCGGCGGGCTGGGCGTCCTGATCAACACCGGGATCACCCTCTCGCTGGACTCGCTGCTGATCAGCGGGGCGGTGCTCGTCGCGCTGCTCGCGCTGGCGGTGGACTGGCTGGGCAGGGTCGTCGAGCACGTCGCCCGGCCGAAGGGGCTGTGATGCGCGCCCCCGCTGCCGCCGCCGCGGCCGTCCTGTCCACCGCGCTGGTGGCCGGCTGCGGCCTGGAGAGCGCCAACACCTTCACCCCGGAGGCCGCGCCGGGCGCGATCGAGCCGGTCGCGGAGGAGGGCGCGCAGGTCGTCGTCGGCACCAAGAACTTCACCGAGGCGCTGCTCCTGGGCAAGATCGCCGTGATCGCCCTGCAGGTGGCGGGCTTCGACGTCGTCGACCGCAGCGGCATCCCCGGTGCCGCCCCGGCGCGGGCCGCGATGCTCGACGGCGAGGTCGAGGTGCAGTGGGAGTACACCGGCACCGGGTGGCTGAACTACCTGGGGATGCCGGAGGGGATCCCCGACCGGCAGGAGCAGTACGAGGCGGTGCGCGACGCCGATGCGGCCAACGGGCTCACCTGGCTGCCGCCGGCCCCGCTGAACAACACGTACGCCTTCGCCGTCCGCTCCGAGGCGGTGCCGGAGCTCGGTGGGGTCGCCAGCCTCTCCGACGTCGCCGAGCTGCCGGTGGAGCAGCGGACGTTCTGCGTGGAGTCGGAGTTCGCCACGCGCGGTGACGGCTTCGAGCCGATGCTCGAGGCGTACGGCATCCCGCTCGGCGACCCGGACGGCGTGCCGCGGGAGAACGTCCGCGTCCTGGACACCGGTGCGGTCTACACGGCGACCGACGACGGGGCGTGCAACTTCGGCGAGGTCTTCACCACCGACGGCCGGATCGCGGCGCTGGACCTCACCGTCCTGGAGGACGACCGCGGCTACTTCCCCGCCTACAACGCGGCCCCGGTGGTGGTGACCGACGTCCTGGAGGAGAACCCGGCGATCGCCGACGTGTTCGCCCGGATCGCCCCGCGGCTCACCGACGAGGTGATGGTGGAGCTCAACGGCCGCGTCGACGTCGGCGGGGAGCAACCCGCCGACGTCGCCCTGGACTGGCTGGTCTCCGAGGGGCTGGTCACCCGCGGCTGACCCGCGCCCCCGGAGCGGGGGCCATCGCCTCGGCGAAGCGGGTCAGCAGGTCGGCCAGCGTGCCGATCTCGTCCTCCGGCCAGGAGTCGAGCGCGCCGCGCAGCCGGGCGGTGCGGAAGGCGCGCGACGCCGCCACCAGCCGTTCCCCGTCCGCGGTGAGCGACAGGGCCACCCGCCGCGGATCCCCGGTGTGCGGCCGCCGCGCGACCATGCCGGCCGCCACGGCCCGGCCGACCAGCCGGCTCGCCGTCGAGTGGGTGACGCCGAGCGTGCCCGCGACCTCGGTGACGCCGGCGTCGGCGCCGGCCCGGCCGTGCTCCTCGACGGCCAGGCTCACCAGCAGGGTGGAGCCCTCCACGGTGCGCCCCTCGTGCTCGATCCCCGCCGGGGCGTCCCAGACGCGCCGCAGCCGCAGCAGCGCCCGGTCGAGGCGTTCGAGATCGGACACGGCGCCCTCCTTCACATGTACCGTACACATATGACCGTCCTGGTGACCGGCGCCTCCGGCAACGTCGGCCGGCCCGTCGTCGACCGCCTCGTGGCCGGCGGGATCGCCGTCCGCCGCGCGGACCGCAGCCCCGCCGATCATGCCGGGCCCGGCGCCGAGGCCGTCCGCTTCGACTTCACCGATCCGGCCACGTGGCCGGCCGCCTTCGCCGGCGTCGAGACGGTCTTCCTGGTCCGCCCGCCGGCGCTCGGGGACGTCCGGCGCGACCTGCTGCCCGCGGTGGCCGCGGCCCGGGACGCCGGCGTCGGCCACGTCGTCTTCCTGTCGCTGCAGGGCGCCGAGCGGATCCCCGTCGTCCCGCACGCGACCGTGGAGCGCTGGTTGCGCGGCTCCGGCATGTCGTGGACGTTCGTGCGCCCGTCCTTCTTCACGCAGAACCTGTCGACCACCCACGCCGCCGACATCCGCGACCGGGACGAGCTGGTCCTGCCGGCGGGGGACGGGCGCACGGCGTTCGTGGACACGCTGGACGTCGCCGACGTCGTCGCCGCCGTCCTCGCCGAGCCGCGGGCGCACCGCGGGCGGGCGTGGACGGTCACCGGGCCGGAGGCGCTGACCTACGGCGAGGTGGCGGACGCGCTGTCCGAGGTCCTCGGCCGCCGCATCACCTACCGCCCGACAGGCGTGCTGCGGTACGTCCGCCACGCGCGCACGGCGCTCGGGATGGGCGCCGGGATGGCGTGGGTGACCGCCGGCATCTACACGACCGCGCGGCTCGGGCTGGCCGCCGGCCTGACCGGTGACGTGCGGCAGGTGACCGGGCGCGACCCGCGCCCGGTGCTCGAGACCGTGCGGCGCGAGGCGGGGGCGTGGCGCCGCCCGGAGACCGTCCCCCGGGAGGAGTCGTCGTGAAGGTCGCCGTGCTGGGGGCCACCGGGCGCACCGGCCGCCCGCTGGTCGAGGAACTGCTCCGCCGCGGGCACGAGGTCACCGTGCTCGTGCGCGACCCGGCGAAGCTGGGGGAGACGGCGGGGCGGGTCCGCGTCGTCCCCGGCAGCAGCCGGGACGAGGTCGCGCTCACCGAGCTGGTCTCGGGTGCGGATGCGGTCGTCTCCGCCCTGGGCCCGGTGGGCGGCGACCACACGCTGCACCGGGACACCGCCGCGGCGCTGGTCCCGGTCATGCAACGGACCGGGGTGGCGCGCTTCGTCGGCGTCTCCGGAGCCGGGATCGACGTGCCGGGCGACCGGAAGTCCCCCACCGCGCGAATCATCTCCCTGCTCATCCAGAAGCTGGGCGGCGAGGTGGTGCAGGACAAGCCGGCCGAGCACGCCCGCTGGGCGGCCAGCGACCGGGAGTGGACCCTGGTGCGGCCGCCGCGGCTCAAGGAGGGCAGCCCGACCGGCGCGGTCGACCACGACGCCCACCGGTCGGCGCGGGCGACCTGGATCGACCGCGCCGACCTGGCGGCGTTCCTCGTCGACTGCGTCGAGCAGGACCTCTACCGGCGCCAGGCGCCGCTGGTGGCCGCGGCCAAGGCCTGACCGCACACGCTCAGCCCTGGCGCGCGGCGTTGGCCTCGACGGCGGTGCCCACGTACCGCGCCAGGCCGGGCGCGATCCGCTCGTAGTGGGCGGTGAACCGCTCGTCCTCGACGTACATCCGGCCCAGGCCGGCGTGCATCTCGGGCGGGCAGTCGTAGAAGTTCCGGCCGATGTGCTGCCGGTGCTCCTCCGCGAGGTCCATCGCCCGCTCCGAGTCGGCCGGGGCGCCGTCGGCCAGGGCGGCCGCGAAACGGGCCTCGAGGTCCTCCCCCTCGGCCTTGATGCGCAGCCAGTCCTCCTTGGCGTACGCCGCGGTCCTCCGCTTCGACTCCGCGTAGGCGTCCGTCTCGCCCCAGCGCTCCCGGACCTCGGCCTCGTACCGCTCCGGGTCGTGCTCGCCGAACACCTCGAACCGCTCCTCCGGGGTCAGGTCGATCCCCATGTCCCGTGCCTCCATCTCCTTCTCGACGGCCGCGACCATGGCCTGCGTCCGCTCCAGCCGGTCCCGCAGCAGCCGGTGCTGCCGGCGCAGGTGCTCGGCGGGGTCGGCGGACGGGTCGTCCAGCAGGGCCGCGACCTCCTCGAGGGGGAACCCGAGCTCGCGGTACAGCAGCACCTGGTGCAGCCGGTCGAGGTCGGCCGGCGCGTACCGCCGGTAGCCGGCCGACGTCCGCCCGGACGGCCGCAGCAGGCCGATCCGGTCGTAGTGGTGCAGCGTGCGCACCGTGACGCCGGCCAGCGCGGCCACCTCTCCCACGTTCACCGGATCCCTCCTCTCCGTGACGACGACGAGCGTGCGGCCTGACGTCGCGTCAGGGTCAAGCCTCTATGGTCGGTCCGGTGAGCGGGGGAGCGGACGGCTGGGGCGCGGTGCTGCACGAGGCGGTGCTGGACGCCGCCGCGGTGGCCGCCGGCACCCGGCTGCTCGACCTGGGCTGCGGTGCGGGCGGGCTGGCGCGGCGCGCGGCCGACCGCGGTGCCCGGGTGACCGGCGTCGACACCGACCCGGACGCCGTCGCGGAGGCGGCCGCCGCCGTCCCCGGCGGGACGTTCCTCGTGCGGCACGCGCAGGACCCGCCGCCCGGGCCGTTCGACGTCGTCACCGCCGTCCAGCTGCTCATGCACGTGGCCGACCCGGTCGCGGTGCTGCACCGGGCCGGGCGGGCCGGCGGTGTCGTCGTCGCGACCGTCTGGGGCCGCGACCGGGAGTGCGACCTGCGGGTGCTGCAGGAGGCCCTGGCGCCGCGCCGGCCCGGCCGGGGGCCCGCGGTGAGCGAGCCGGCGCGGCTGCGCGCGATGGCGGGACGGGCGGGGCTGGTGGTCGAGCGGCTCGACGAGGTGGTCGTGCCGTTCGGCTACGCGGACGCCGACGAGCTGCTCGGGCCCCTCATGGCCACGCCGGTCGCCCGCTCGGCGGCGCGCCGGGCCGAGCCCGAGGCGGTGCGGGACAGCCTGCTCGAGCACCTGGCGCCCCACCGCACCGGCGACGGCGGCTACCGGCTGCGCAACCTGTTCCGCGTGCTGGTCGCACGGCCGGCCTGAGACGGCGACCGGCGGGGATCGCCGGGCGGTGTGAGGATCGGCGGCATGGCCGACGACGTCTCGCCCGAGGACCCGTTCCCCCGCACGCGGATCACCGTCGGGGACGCCGAGATGGCCTACGTCGACGTCGGCACCGGGGAGTCGATCGTCTTCCTGCACGGCAACCCGACGTCGTCCTACCTCTGGCGCAACGTCATCCCGCACGTGCAGCACCTCGGCCGCTGCATCGCCCCCGACCTCGTCGGCATGGGTGAGTCGGACAAGCTGCCCGACGCCGGTCCCGGCACCTACTCGTTCGCCACGCACGCGGCCTACCTGGAGGAGTTCCTCGACCGGGTCTTCGTCGGCGACCGCGTCACGCTGGTCCTGCACGACTGGGGGTCGGGCCTGGGCTTCGACTGGGCCGAACGCCACCAGGACCGGGTCCGGGGCATCGCGTTCACCGAGGCGATCGTCGCCCCGGTGACCTGGGACGACTGGCCCGCGGCGGCGCGCAACGTCTTCCAGGTCATGCGCGGCCCGGACGGCGAGGTCGCGGTGCTGGACAAGAACGTCTTCGTCGAGCGCGTGCTGCCCGCGTCGGTGGCCCGCGGCCTCACCCCCGGGGCGCACGACCGCTACCGGGCCCCGTTCGCCCGGCGCGAGGACCGCTGGCCGACCCTCGAGTGGCCCCGCCAGCTGCCGATCGAGGGGGAGCCGACGGCGGTCGTCGAGGTGGTGGGGCGCTACGGGGCGTGGCTCGCCGGCAGCGACGTCCCCAAGCTCTTCATCGACGCCGATCCGGGGTCGATCCTGGTCGGGCGGCAGCGGGAGTTCGTGCGCACCTGGCCGGCGCTCACCGAGGTCACCGTCGCGGGCAGCCACTTCGTCCCGGAGGACTCCCTGCACGAGATCGGCCGCGCGGTGGCCGACTGGATACCGACGCTGCCCTGATCGCCGGTCAGGTGAGCGCGCGGACCGTCTCGACGGCCGCGACCACGGCGAACACGAGGAACAGGCCCGCGGCGACCCGGCGGATCAGCGGGATCGGCAGCCGGTCGGCCAGCTTCTTGCCCAGGAACACGGCGAGCCCGGAGACCACGAGCAGCGCGGCCCAGGCGCCGACGAACACCGACAGCGGCTCCTCGTAGCGCGCGGCCAGCCCGGCGGTGGCGAGCTGGGAGAGGTCGCCCCACTCGGCCGCGAACAGCACGCCGAAGGAGATCGCCGCGGCCCTCAGGAACGACGTCCGCTCCCGGGCGTCCGCGGCCGCGCCGGCGTCCTCGGCGCCCGCGGTGGCGCTGCGCCAGAGGATCACCGCGCCCGCGAGGAACAGCAGCGCCACGACGCCGGTGACCAGCGCCTCGGGCAGCAGCGAGAGCAGCGACCCCGCGGTGACCGCGATCGCCACCTGAAGGCCGAAGGCGGTGCCGACGCCGACGAACACCGGCAGCGGCGGGAAGCGGGTGGCCAGCACCAGGCTGGCGAACAGCGTCTTGTCGGGCAGCTCGACCGGCAGCACCAGGACGAAGGCGGCCAGCACGACCGACCAGATCACGGGAACCCTCCTCGCACGGCTCTGCCGGGCGGGGCTCGGGCAGGCGACCTCTCGGCGGTCCACGGTAGCGGCCGCCGGACGGCCGGGTCAGGGAGCGGGGACGGTGGGATCGGTCACCGGGCGGGGCGCCGGGACGCGGGCGCCCCGGCGGGCCGCCTTCACCCGGTACATCGCGGCGTCGGAGGCGGCCAGCGCGGAGTCCGGGGTCTCGCCGGGCCCGCAGAGCGCCACCCCGATGCTGATGCCGACGGCGTGCACATCGCCGTTGGGGCGGCGGAGGGGGGCGTCGAACGCGGCGGTGATCCGGTCGGCGATGACCTGGGCGGCCCGCTCGGAGCCGGCCTCCGGGCAGAGGACGACGAACTCGTCGCCGCCGATCCGCGCCACCGTGTCGCCGGGGCGGATCGCCGCGGCCAGCCGGCGGGCGGCCTCCACGAGCACCTCGTCACCGGCGGCGTGCCCGGCGGTGTCGTTGACCGGCTTGAACCCGTCGAGGTCGCAGTAGAGCACCGCCATCGGACGGCGGGCCCGCTCCGCGGCGGCGAGGGTCTGGTCCAGCCGGTCGAGGAGCAGGTTGCGGTTGGGCAGGCCGGTGAGCGGGTCGTGCAGCGCGGCGTCGCGCAGCGCGTCCTCGAGGGCCCGCTGCTCGGTGACGTCGGAGAGCGTGACGACGGCGCCGAGCAGGTCGCCGTCGGCGCCGTGCACCTGCACGCCGGAGCAGGAGATGCGGCGGAACGGCCGGCCCGGCAGGGCGATGCCCATCTCGGCGTCGTCGATCCGCCCTTCGGCGTAGATCCTGCCCAGCGGCACCTGCTCGGGGGTCAGCGGCTGCCCCGTGACGTCGGTGAGGGCGAAGGTGACCGGGATGTCCGCCGGCTCCACCGTCGGGTCGGCGTCGAGGCCGTGCCAGCGGCGGCTGGCGGCGTTGAAGAGGGTCACCCGACCCGCGGCGTCCGCGCCCACCACGCCGACGGGCAGCACCTCGAGAAGGGACCGCGTGAAGGCCGTCGAGCGGGCCAGCTCCTGGTGCGCCCGGGCGGTCTCGGCCCGGGCGAGCTGGCTGGCGGCGGCGAGGTCGGCGAGCTCGCGCGCCTGCTGCCCCACGCGGAGCAGCGCGGCCACCGCGGCGGCGACGTCGGCCAGCCGGGCGCGCTCGGTGTCGGTGAAGGCGTGCGGCACCACGTCGAAGACGCAGACCGCCGCCACCGTGCGGCCGTCCACGACCACCGGGACGGTGCCGAAGGCGCGCATCCGTGCGCGGCGCCCGTCCAGCCACGGGCTGCCGGCGAACGCCGGCTCCAGCGCGAGGTCGTCGCAGGTCTGCACCCCCGGCCCCCGCGCGAGCACGGTCGCCACCATGGAGCCCTCGCGCGGCCAGGAGGCGCCGCGGAAGCCGTGCACCGCCAGGACGTGCATGACGGCGGTGTCCATGGTGATCACCGAGGCCCAGGGCGTCCCGGTGACCGCGGCGGCCACCCGCACCAGGCCCTGGAGCGCGGGGTCGGCGTCCATGACGGGCAGCTCGGAGTCCGCCTCGCGGGCGTCCGGACGCGTGGGCACCGGCGCGGGCTCGGCCGTGCTCGTCATCTCGTGTCCCCCCGCGGGCAGGACCGGCGCTTCCGGTCCGTCCAGTTTCGCAACGGCGCGCACGCTACGGCGGTTGAGCCCCGGCGTGTCACTTCCCCCGCACGGGTCATCCGCGTCCGGCGGTTTCCCGTGGAACACCGGTGCGCTCGGGCCGTCCCGGGTCTACCGTGCCGGTCATGCGCCGACATTGATCCGCACCGCCCCCGCTGCCCCCGGCGGCCAGACCGCTCACCCGCCTGGCCATCGGCTGGGCCGCGCTGTCGGAGTGGGTGCCGCTGTACCCGCTCTACGCCCTGCTGTTCCTCGACGCCGGGGTCTCCGCCGCCGAGCTGTCGCTGCTGTTCGGCCTCTGGTCGGTCACCGGCCTGCTGGCCGAGGTCCCGGCCGGGCTGCTCGCCGACCGGTGGTCCCGCCGGGGCGTGCTGGCCCTCGCGGGCGTGCTGCAGGCGGCGGCCTTCGCCCTGTGGACGGCGACCCCCTCGACCGGCGCCTTCGCGGCCGGGTTCGTGCTGTGGGGCCTGGCCGGCGCCGGCACGTCGGGCACCGCGGAGGCGCTCGTGCACGACGGGCTGGCCGCGGTCGGCGCGGCGGGCTGCTTCGCCCGGGTGAACGCCGCCATGACCGCCGCCGAGCTGCTCGTGCAGGTGCCGACGGCGCTGGCGGCGACCGCCCTGCACGCCCTCGGCGGTTTCCCGCTGGTCGGCTGGGCGAGCGCCGCCGTCTGCCTGGCCGCCGCCGGCCTCGCCCTCCGGTTCCCCGAGGCCGTGGCCGGCGGCGCGGACGACGAGGAGCCCGCCGCGCGCCCGGGCGTCGCGCTGCGCCGCCCCGCCCTGCTGGCCGCCGTCGTGGCCGTGGCGCTGGTCGGCGGGCTGGACGGGGTGGAGGAGTACTTCCCGGTGCTGGTGGCCGACCGCGGCGTGCCCGCGGTGGCGGTGCCGGTGGCGGTGCTGGCCGTCTCGCTCGCCGGGGCCGCCGGCGCGGCGGCGGGCGGGCGGCTGGTGCGGCCGCCGGGCCGACTGCTGGGGGCGCTGCTCCTGGCGGCGGGCGCGGGGCTGCTGCTGGCCGCGGCGACGGCGGGCCTGCTGGTGGTCGCCGTGCTCGCCGTGGCCTACGGCGTCTACCTGGCGGTGCTGGTGGCCGCGGAGGCCGAGCTGCAGCGGCGGATCAGCGGGCCGTACCGGGCGACGATCACCTCGGTGGCCGGGGTGGGCGTGGAGCTGTCCTCGCTGCTGGTGTTCGCCGCGTGGGCGGTGGGCGGCGCGGGCGCCGTCGGGCTGCTCGTGCTCGCGGTGGGACCGGTGGCGGCTGCCGGGCTGCGGGCGCGGTGAGCCGGGATCAACCCCAGAGCGGGGGCGGCGCGGCGCGCGGGCCCACCGGGTGGGCCGCCTCCGCGGCGGCCGTGGCGGCCCGCAGCACCTCCTTGACCGGCAGCTCGCGGGCGCGGGCCAGCGCGGCGACGTCCTCGTACTCGACGCTCACGTTGACCACCTCACCGCCGGAGACGGCGAGCTTCACGCCGACCGGGGCGCCGAGCACCTCCACGGTGGCCTGCACCCGCTCCAGGGCGACCTTGCCGACCTCGACCACCCGCAGCCCGATGGTCGACGTCGTCGCGAAGACCGCGGCCTGCACGGCGGGCACGACCTCGGGCCGGCAGAGGACCGACAGGGTGTGCGCCGGGCGGCCCTTCTTCATCAGGATCGGGGTGAGCCACGCGTCGGACGCCCCCGCGGCGAGGAGGTCGTCGAGGACGCCGGGCCACACCCGCGGGTCGAGGTCGTCGACGTTGGCCTCGAGCACGACCGGGCGGGCCGGCGCGGGGTCGCCGCCGTGGCCCAGCACCAGCCGGACGACGTTGGGCTGCTGCTCGGGGTCGCGCGCGCCGGCGCCCACGCCGACCCGCTCGACGCGGAGGGCGGGCAGCGTCGTCCACTCCTCCACCCGGGCGGCGAGCAGCGCGGCGCCGGTGGGCGTGCACGTCTCCGCCGGGACCGCCCCGGCGTGCACCGGCGCCCCGGCGAGCAGTTCCAGCACGGCCGGGCCGGGGACGGGGACGACGCCGTGCGACCCGCGCGCCGTGCCGCTGCCCAGCGCGACGGGCGACGCGGTCAGCCGCGACAGGCCCAGGTGCTCGAAGGCGGCGACCACGCCCACCACGTCGGCCAGGGCGTCCAGCGCGCCGACCTCGTGGAAGTGCACCTCCGCCGGGTCGACGCGGTGCACCCGGCCCTCCGCGACGGCCAGCCGCTCGAACACGTCGAGCGCGCCGTCGCGCACCGGTGCCGGGAGCGCCGCGGACCGGAGCAGCTCCCGGACGTCGGCCCAGGTGCGCCGCACGTCCGACGGCGGGGCGTGCACGTGCACCCGGGTGGCGCCGAGGCCGTGCCGGGTGACCTGCTCGGTGGTCAGCCGCACCGGCTCGACCGGCAGCGCGGCCACCGCCCGCGCCGGCACGTCCAGCGGCACCCCGGCGTCGACCAGGGCACCCAGCAGCATGTCCCCCGAGGCGCCCGCCGCCAGGTCCAGCCACCCGATGGTCATGACGACGTCCGCGCGCTCCTGCGTGCGACGCGGGCGGCGAAGATGCCGGCCGAGCAGCCGTCGTCCACCGCGGTGACGACGACACCGGAGCCCGCCGGGTGCAGCATCGACACCAGCGCGCCCAGCCCGCCCAGCCCGCCGGGGTGCGCGGCCGACGTCGGGACCGCCACCACCGGCACGTCGGTGCGGGCGGCGATCGAGGAGACCTGCGCGGCGTCGGCGCCGGCGACGACGACCAGGCAGTCGGCGTCCTCCGGGAGCGGGTCGCCCTCGACCAGCACCACCTCGGTGCCCGCGACCCGGGCCACGAAGGCGGCCTCCGCGGTGGCGACGGGGTCGGCCCCGTCGGTGCGCAGCACGGCGGTGCGGCCGGCCGGCCGCGGCAGCGGGCCGACGGCGGCGGCCTCCGCGGCGCCGTCCACGGTGGTGCCGGAGCCGTGCTCGGTGGCCAGCGCCACCAGGGTCGCGGGGGCCGCCCGGACGACGAGCACCGGGCGGTCGGGGGTGTCGCGCCGGGCGTCGCGGACGAGGGCCAGCACCTGCTCGGTGCTGCGGCCGGCTGCCCGGACCACCGCCGGGCCGACCTCCTCGGCGGGGCGGCGCACGGTCGCATCGGGCACGAGGAGCGGCTCGCCCGGGTGGGGACGCCCCAGCGGGGGGTGCGGCTCGCCCAGCAGCGCGGCGAACCCGGCGGCCTCCTCGCGGACGGCGGCGACGGCGCGGGCGGCGTCGCCGTCCGGGGTGGTCCGCGGGGCCGGCGTCCCGGGTGCGGGGGCCGGGGCGGCGCCGTCGGCCGCCCGGGTCTGGGTGAGCGCGGAGAGCCGGACGACGCGGTCGCGGCCGCTGCGCTTGGCGTCGTAGAGCACGCCGTCGGCGGCGGCGAACAGGGTCTTGCGGTCGTCGCCCCGGGTGGCCGAGGCGATGCCGGCGCTGATGGTCACCGGGACGTCGAGGCCGAGGTCCACCCACGGGTAGCGCGCGACCGCGGCCCGGATGCGCTCCAGCGCCCGCTCACCCTGCTCCGCGGTGGTCTCGGGCAGCAGGATGACGAACTCGTCGCCGGCCCAGCGGCACACCTCGTCGGTGTCGCGCACGCCGGCGACCAGCAGCTCGCCGACGGTGCGCAGCACGGCGTCGCCGGCCGGGTGCCCGGCGGTGTCGTTGATCGCCTTGAAGTTGTCGACGTCGACCACGGCCAGCGCCGGCACGTCGCCGGCGGCGAGCAGCCCGTCCAGCCGCGCCTCGGCGTAGCGCCGGTTGGGCAGGTGGGTGAGCGGGTCCTCGTAGGCCTGCCGGCGCAGCTGCCCGGCGGCGCGCTCGGTCTCCAGCAGGCTCTTGCGCCGGCCGAACAGCTCCACCCAGCGGGTGCGCCGCTCGTCGACCCGGTCCAGCTCGTCGGCCAGGTAGGCCTGCAGGTACGGCAGCGCCCGCCCGGCGTCGTCGAGGTCGGCGTGCAGGGTGCACAGCTCGCGGAGCGCGGCCCGGCGCACCCGGGGCAGTCCGTGCTCGGTGGCCAGGGTGAGCGCGGCGACCAGGTGCTCGTCGGCCGCCCGCCCCTCGCCCTGCCGGCGCAGCGCCCGGCCCAGGGCGAGCTCGGCGGAGGCGGTGCGGTCGCGGTCGGCGGTGGCGGTCGCCTGCCGGACGGCGGCGCGGAGCGGCCCGACCGCCGCCACCTGCTCGCCCATGCCCACCAGGGCCCACCCGTGCACGACCTGGGCCGCCACGACGCCGGGCGACTCCGGCGGCAGCTGCACCAGCGCCTGCTCGGCCAGCGCGCGTGCCTCGGCGAAGTAGGGCGCGGCGGACTCGGGGGCGCCGTCGTCCAGGAGCCCCTCGCCGAGCTCGGCGCACAGCTCCCCGAGCCGGGTGGCGGCCACGGCGACGAGCACGTCGCGGTCGGGCTCCGCGGCGGGGCCGGCCGCGACCGCCTGCGCGGCCTCCAGCGCGCGCCGCTGGTAGTCCAGCGCCAGCGGCATGAGCTCCAGGTCGGCGAGCACCCCGGCCAGCGTGCCCAGCGTGTCGACCAGCAGCGGGCTGGGGGTGAGCTCCGGGTCGAGCAGGCTCGCGGCCTCCACCGCCTCGTCCATCGCGGCGTCGATGCGCCGCGAGAGCAGCTCGATGCGCGCGTGCCGAGCGAGGCCCGCGGCCCGCTGGAGGGCGTCGTCGGCGGCGTCGAACGCGGCCTTCGCCGAGCGGACCAGCGCGATCGCGAGGGCGGCGCGGGAGGCCTGCTCCGCGCGCGGGTCGGCGTCCGGGTCGTCGGGGGAGCCGTCGATCAGCCCGGCGACACCGGCGTGCAGGTCGAGGGCGGGCCCTGCGGGGGAGACGGGCTCACCCACGAGGGTGAACCCGGCGACGCGCAGCCGGCGCACCAGGAGCTCGGCGCGCAGCGTGTCGGCCCACGCGCGGCCCAGCGACGCCGGGGCGCCCTCGGGCGCGTCGGGCGCAGGAGTGGCGGCGACGTAGGGCGAGGGGTCCCGCTCGACCCCGGCGAGCAGCCGCTCGGCGTCGTCGAGCTGCCAGTTGCTGAGGGCGGCGGTCACCCGCTGGTGCAGGGCTCCCGGTGGCACGAGCGCACTGTGCATGTCGTCACCGAGCGTGTCGAGGACGTCACGGGAAACGCGCCGTCCCCCGTCCGACGCGTCCCTCCCGTCCCACGCGTGCAGCGTGGTCACCCGCCCGCCCCCCGGTCCGGGGGAGCCTCGGCGGGGCCGTGCGCGCGCACCCGGTTGCGGCCCAGGCGCTTGGCGGAGAACAGGTGCAGGTCGGCGGTGTCGAACAGCGACCGCCAGCCGGCGACCGGGCTGGGCTGGCCCTCGGCCGCCGCCGGCGCCGTCGCCACGCCGATGCTGACCGTCACCGGCGACGAGAGCTCCAGGTCGCCCCAGTCGGCCCCGGCGACGGCCGACCGCAGCCGCTCCATGACCACCACGGCCTGGGCCTCGGTGGCGGTGGGCAGCACCACGAGGAACTCGTCACCGGCCCAGCGGTAGACCTCGTCCCCGGTGCGGCTGTGCTCGCGCAGCAGGTCGGCCACCCGCCGCAGCACGGCGTCGCCGTGGGTGTGCGAGGTGTCGTCGTTGACCTTCTTGAACCGGTCGACGTCGACGACGGCCAGCGACAGCGGCTCCTCGCCCAGCCGCATCGAGCCCAGCCGGCGCTCGGCGCTGCGCCGGTTGCCCAGCCCGGTGAGCGGGTCCTCCAGCGCGTGCCGGCGCAGCACCGCCTCCTGCCGCTCGGCCTCGCGCAGCCGGCTGCGGCGCACGAACATCTCCGCCCACAGCTCCCGGCTGCGGGCGTGCGCGCGGCCGGTGTCGGCGCGGTAGGCCTCCAGCCAGTGCAGCGCCTCCGCGGGGCGGCCCAGGTCGGCGTTGCCCTGCCCCAGCTCCAGCAGGCTCTGCCGGTAGCGGCGGCGGTCGCCGGCGGCCGCGAACGCCCCGGACGCGTCGACCAGCAGGTCGATGGCCTCCTCGCCGGGGGCGGTGCGGCCGTCGCGCGCGGCCACGGCCGAGAGCACGCGGGCCAGCGCCAGGTCGGCGTACCCGCGCAGCCACAGCCCGCCGTCCCGCTGCAGCGTTCGCCGGACCCGGCGGAGCGGCCCCAGCGCGGCGTCGGGGTCGCCGCTGCACATCAGCGCCCAGGCCTGCACGACGTCGAGCAGGTCGGCGTCGGCCTGCTCGGGGGACCAGTCCAGCTCGCGCGCGGCGGTGGCGCAGGTGATCGCCTCGCCGGCCAGCTCGGCGGCGCGCTCGGCCTCCCCGCGGCGGCGCATGGTCTGGGCGAGCTCGACGTGCTGGCGGGCCGCGAGCAGGAGCAGCAGCCCGCGGTCGCCGACGTCGGGCAGCGCCGCGGCGACCTGGTGCCCGCGGACCGCGTGGTGGACGGCGAGCTCCTCCAGGTCCAGGGCGGAGAGGGTCAGCGACAGCCAGCGGTGCGCCTGCAGCAGGGCGCGGGAGGGCGGCAGCGACGGGCTGTCGGTGAGCAGGCTGGCGTCGACGGCGAGCAGCATCGCGGCGTCGAGGTGGTCGGCGGTCGTCTCGACGTGCGCCAGGTAGGCCATCAGCAGCGCCGTCCCGGCGGACACGGGGCAGGCGTCGAGCTGCTCGCGGGCCGCGGCGATCGCGGACGACGCCGCGGCGGTGTCGCCGTCCACCAGGGCGCGCCGGGCGCCGAAGGCGTGCCGCCAGGCCTGCCAGGTCGGCCAGGAGGTCTCGGGGAAGGCCTCGTCGACCCGGTCGGCGAGGGCGAGGAACGGGGCGGGGTCCTCCCGGTCGCTGGCGTCGAGCAGCCGCCAGAGGGCGCTCTGCAGGTCGCCGGGGGCGACGCGGGCCGGTCCGGGGCTCACGCATCCCTCCCTCCGCGGCGGGGCCCCGGAGGGCCGGTGGTACCGGTCCCCGGCACCCCTACCCGGGCCGGGCGACCACGTCGTTCCGTGCGCACTACCCTCGTCGGATGCCCGGGATGCCACCCAGTCCGCCGCCGACGCGGTTCGCCTACCTGGGGCCCGAGGGTACCTTCGCCGAAGCGGCCCTGAGCAGGGCGATCGCCACCGCCGGGGGACGGCGGGACCCCCACCCGAGTGTCGCCGCGGCGCTGGCGGCCGTCCGTTCGGGGGACGCCGACGCCGCCCTCGTGCCGCTGGAGAACTCCGTCGAGGGGTCGGTGCCGGCTACCATGGACGGGCTGGCCGACGGCGACCCGCTGGTGATCACCCGCGAGGTGTACCTGGAGGTGGCGTTCGTCCTCGCCGTCCGGCCGGGGACATCGCTCTCCGACGTCCGGTCGGTCGCCAGCCACCCGCACGCCCTCGCCCAGACCACCGGGCGGCTGGCCGGGCTGCTGCCGGGGATCCGGCCGCTGCCCACCGCCTCGACCGCCGCGGCCGCGGCGGCGGTGGCCGCCGGCGAGGTGGACGCCGCCGTCTGCGCGGCGATCGCGGCGGAGCGGTACGGGCTCGAGGTCCTCGCCGACGACGTCGCCGACACCGCGGGCGCCGTCACCCGGTTCGTGCTGGTCCGGCCGCCCGGCCGGCTGCCCGCGCCGACCGGCAACGACAAGACCTCGCTGACCGTCGTCGTCGGGGACCGCACCGGGGCGCTGCTGGACGTGCTGCGCGAGTTCGCCGTCCGCGACATCAGCCTGACCCGCATCGAGTCGCGGCCCACCCGGCAGCGGCTCGGCGTCTACTCGTTCTCCCTCGACTGCGAGGGGCACGTCGCCGACGCGCGGGTGGGCGAGGCGCTGGCCGCGCTGCACCGGGTGTGCGACGACGTCCGCTTCCTCGGGTCCTACGCCCGCGCCGACGGCCGGGAGAACCGGGCGGTGCCGCCGGGGTCCTCCGACGCGGCGTTCGTCGAGGCCGGGGAGTGGCTGGCCGGGGTCCGCGCCGGCGGCAGCTGAGCCGCGGCGCGATCGAGCTGGGCGTGCTGCAGGGGCTGTACGTGCTGTTCCTGCTGCCGTGGTCGATGGTCGCCGTCGGCGGGGTCATGGCGGCGGGCAGCGCGGGCACCACGCTCGCGGCGCTGCTGGTCTACGCCTGGTTCGGCTACCCGTTCGTCGCCGTGGGGACGGCGGTCACCGCCTGGGTGCTGTTCGGCACCCGCCACGAGGTCGCCGCCCGCTGGGTGAACCGGGTCCCGCTGCTCTGGGTGGTCGTCGGCGGTGCCGTGCTGACCTGGGTCTCCACCGCCGGCTGAGCCCGATCAGTGCAGGCGGGCGCGCAGCTCCTCGACGATCAGCCGGGTGGCCGGGACGTCGACGCCGTGCCGGTCGGCCGCCCGCAGCACCGCGCCGCCGATCGCCTCCAGCTCGGTGGGCAGCCCCGCCTCGGCGTCGCGCTGCATCGACGAGCGCATGCCGCCGGGCAGCGACCAGGCGAACTCCTGCGTCGCCGCGGCGTCGCCGGCGGCCCCCTCGGCCCGCGCCACCGCGGCCACCTCGGCGATGACGGCGGTGAACTCCGCGCCGTGCTGCTCGCGGACGGCGCCCAGGTCGGCCGCGTGCCGCGTGGTCAGCAGCGCCATGGGGGCCAGGAAGCAGAGCTTGTCCCACAGCAGGCCGGCCTCGTCCGGGCGGACGGCGACGTCCACCCCGGCCGCGGTCAGGGCAGCGGCCAGCGGCTCGGCGCCCGGGGCGAGCTGCGCCGCGCACAGCTGCCCCTCGTGCCGGATCTCGCCCGGCGCGGGGCGGGAGGCGAAGACGCGGATGGTGCCGGCGACCACCCTCGCGGCCGGGTAGCGCCCGCGCAGTGCGGCCAGGTGCTCGACGCCGTTGAGCAGCGGCACGACGACGGCGCCGCCCAGCGCCCCGGCCGGCACGCGGTCGAGCGCCTCGTCCAGCTGGGTGGCCTTCGTCGTCACCAGCAGCACGTCGACCGGCCCGTCCAGCCGCTCGGCGCCGCGGACGCGGGCCGTCAGCTCGCCGTACCGGTCGCTGGTCACGTGCAGGCCCTGCTCGCCGAGGTGCGCGGCGGTCGCCGGCCGGGCCAGGCAGGTGACCGCGTGCCCCGCCCGCGCCAGCAGGGCGGCCAGCAGCCCGCCGACACCGCCCGGGCCGAGCACCGCGATCCGGAGCTGCTCCGCAGTCGTCACGGACACAGCCTGCCCGAACGCCGTGCCGGCAGACCATGCCCCCGTCAGCCCGCGGCCGCGCCGGTGAGCTCGCGGTCGGGCGCGGCCGGCTCGGTCGGGCCCTGCGCGAGCTTCCCGGGCCACCACACCGTGTCGCCGATCAGGTGCACGGCCGCCGGCACGAGCAGCGACCGGACGACGAACGTGTCGAGCAGGACGCCGAAGCCGACGAGGAAGCCGAGCTGAATGAGGATGACCAGCGGCAGCACGGTGAGCGCGCCGAAGGTGGCCGCCAGCACGAGCCCGGCGCTCGTGATGACCCCGCCGGTGACCGCCAGCGACCGCAGCACGCCCTCGCGCGCCCCGTGCCGGACCGACTCCTCCCTGGCCCGGGTCATCAGGAAGATGTTGTAGTCGATCCCCAGCGCGACCAGGAACACGAACCCGATGAGCAGCACCTGCGGGTCGCTACCCGGGAAGTCGAAGAGGTGCTCGAAGACCAGCGCGGCGACCCCCACCGTCGCCGCGGTGCTCAGCGCGGTCGTCGCCACCAGCAGCAGCGGCGCCACGACCGCCCGGAGCAGCAGGGCCAGGACCACGGTGATCACCAGCAGCACCAGCGGCACGATCACCGCCAGGTCGCGCGCGGCGGTCTCCTGCGTGTCCAGGTCCTGGGCGGTGGAGCCGCCGACGAGGGCCTCCGGGTCGATGCCGCCCACCGCCGTCCGCAGCTGCGCGACGGTGTCCTGCGCGGCCTCGCTGTCCGGGGCGTCGGCGAGGGTGGCGTCGAGCCGGACCAGGCCGTCCACCTCGACCGGCTCGGCGTCCCCGGCCCCGGGCGGACCGCCCGGCTCGCCGGTGAACGGCGCCACCCCGGCGACGCCGTCGACCTGGGACGCGGCCTCGGCGACGGCGGGCCAGCCGTCGGCCGGGGTGATGATCACCGCGGGGCTGGCGGAGCCGGCCTCGTAGTGGCGGGCCAGCGCCTCCTGGCCGGCGCCGGACTCGGAGCCGCCGCGCACCGCCTCCGACAGCGGGATGCCGTCCGCGTCGAAGGCCGGGAGGAAGAGCGCCATGACGACGAGGAGGGCGCCGCTGCCGGCGAGGTACCGGCCCGGGCGGCGGCCGACCGAGGAGGCCACCCGCTCCCAGCCGCGCCCGCGGGCGTGCTCCTCGCCGTACTTCGGGCGGAACGGCCAGAACGCCGCGCGGCCCAGCAGCACGAGCACGGCCGGCAGGAAGGTGAGGGCGGCCAGCATGGCGAAGGCGATGCAGACCGCGGAGATCGGGCCGAGGGCGCGGTTGGAGCCCAGGTCGGAGAAGAGCAGGCAGAGGACGCCGAGGATGACCGTGCCGCCCGAGGCGAGGACCGGCTCCCACGACTGCCGCAGCGCCACCCGCATCGCGGCGGCCGGGGACTGCTCGCGGCGCAGCTCCTCGCGGTAGCGGGCGACCAGCAGCAGCCCGTAGTCGGTGGCCGCGCCGACGACCAGGATCGAGGCGATGCCCTGGCTCTGGCCGTTGACGGTGATCCAGCCCTGGTCGGCCAGGAAGTAGGCGACCGCGAGCGAGACGACCAGGGCCAGGCCGGCGGTGCCGATGACCAGCAGCGGCAGCAGCGGGCTGCGGTAGACGACCAGCAGGATGAGCAGGACGACGCCGAACGCGGCGACCAGCAGCAGCCCGTCGATGCCGGAGAAGCCCTCGGCGAAGTCGGAGAAGATGGCGCCGGGGCCGGTCACGTACGCGGTCGTGCCGTCGATCCCGGGCAGGTCGCGCAGGTCGCCGATGACCTCGGGGAGCGCCTCGCCCAGGTCCGGGTCGAAGGGCAGGACGGCCTGGAGCGCCTCGCCGTCCTCGGACGGGATCGGCGGGGACGGCTGCCCCACCAGGGCGCCCGCCTCCTCCGCGATCGCGGCCGCCTCGTCGACCCGCTGCTGCGCCTCGGCCAGCGCGGCCCGGTCGAGGGCGCCGTCCTCGCTCTCCCAGAGCAGGATGACCGGCAGCGTGCGCTCGGTGCGGAACTGCTGCTGCAGCTCGGTGACGCGGGTGGACTCGGCGCTGTCGGGCAGGAAGGCGGCGGAGTCGTTCTCGGAGACCTCGGCCAGCTTGCCGCTGAACGAGCCCAGCGGGCCGGCCAGCCCCAGCCACAGCAGGGCGACGAGAGCGGGGAGGATCCAGCGGAGGGCTGAGGTGCGGCGCGGCATCGTGTTTCCTTGACGGTCGATCATCTCGATGATCGAGAGATTAGAGCGGTCCCGGGCCGCGCGCGAACGGAGGTGCGGTGGGCGAGGTCGATCCCGCGCGGCAGGAGCTGGCGCTGCTCCTTCGCCGGCTGACCGTGGAACTGGATGCAGTCGGCCAGCGGTTCGCCGGGCTGCACGGGCTGGGGCGCACCGACGTCCGGGCGCTGGTCGCGGTCATGGACGCCGCCCGCCGCGGGGAGGCGCTCACCGCCGGGCGGCTCGGCTCGGCCGTGGAGCTCAGCTCGGCCTCGGTGACCGCGCTGGTGGACCGCCTGGAGCGCGCCGGGCACCTGCGCCGGGTCCGGGACGACGCCGACCGCCGCCGGGTCACCCTGGAGATGTCACCGGAGGCCATGGCCGCGGGGGCGGAGTTCTTCGGCGGGCTGCAGCGGGACCTGCTGGTGGCGATGGAGGAGTTCTCCGACGACGAGCTCGCCGTCGTCCGCCGGTTCCTGACCGGGATGACCGGGGTGATCGAGGCGCACGCCCGCGAGACCCGGCCCGAACCCGGGGCGGCTCAGAGGTAGAGGCCGGTCGATTCCTCGATGCGCTCGGCGGCGACGGCGTGCACGTCCCGCTCGCGCAGGATCACCAGGTCCTCGCCGTGCACCTCGACCTCGTGCTGGTCCTCGGGCGAGAAGAGCACCTGGTCGCCGACCTTCACCTGGCGCACCGACGGCCCCACGCCCTTGGCCTCGCCCCACACCAGCCGCTTGGCCACCTGGGCGGTCGCCGGGATGAGGATGCCGCCGGTCGAGCGCCGCTCGCCGTCCTCCTTGCGCAGCGACACCAGGACGCGGTCGTGCAGCATCTTGATGGGCAGCCGGCCGGCGCTGTTCTCGGGCACGTCCTCGAACGCTACTAGGGCCCTCGGAGCGGCCGGGGCCGACGTGTGATCGCCCCCCGGGGCGTTATGTGCACAAAACGCCGCAGTCAGCCCCAGCCGAGCTCGTGGAGGCGGTCCTCCTCGATGCCGAAGTGGTGCGCGATCTCGTGGACGACGGTGATCGTGACCTCGTCGACGACGTCGTCCTCGGTCTCGCAGACGTCGCAGATCGCCTCGCGGTAGATCATGATCCGGTCCGGCAGCGCCCCGCCGTAGTCCCAGCCCCGCTCGGTCAGCGCGTAGCCCTCGTACAGGCCCAGCAGCTCGGGCTCGTCGGGGTTGCGGTCCTCGACCAGGACGACGACGTTGTCCAGCAGCGCCATCAGCTCGACCGGCACCTGGTCCAGCGCGTCGGCGACCAGCTCCTCGAACTGCTGGAGCGGGAGCGCGTTCACCAGTTGGTCGGCAGCGGCCGGCCCTCCTCGTAGCCGGCCGAGCTCTGCACCCCCAGCACCGCCCGCTCGTGCAGTTGGTCGACGGTGCGCGCGCCCGCGTAGGTGCAGGAGGAGCGCACGCCGGCCACGATCTGGTCGATCAGGTCCTCGACGCCGGGGCGCTGGGGGTCCAGGTACATCCGGGACGACGAGATGCCCTCCTCGAACAGCCCGGCCCGCGCCCGCTCGAACCCGGTCTGGGTCGCCGTCCGGGCCTTGACCGCCCGCGCCGACGCCATGCCGAAGGACTCCTTGTAGAGCCGGCCGCCGTCGTCGTGCACGTCGCCGGCGGACTCGTAGGTGCCGGCGAACCAGGAGCCGACCATCACGTTCGCCGCGCCGGCCGCGAGCGCGAGCGCGATGTCCCGGGGGTGCCGCACGCCGCCGTCGGCCCACACGTGCTTGCCGAGCGAGCGCGCCTCGGCGGCGCACTCCTCGACGGCGGAGAACTGGGGCCGGCCGACGCCGGTCATCATGCGGGTGGTGCACATGGCGCCGGGGCCCACGCCGACCTTGACGACGTCGGCGCCGGCCTCGATCAGGTCGCGCGTGCCCTGCGCGGTGACCACGTTGCCGGCGACGACCGGCGCGGCGCCGGCCACCGAGCGGACCGCGCGGACCGCCTCGATCGCCTTCTCCTGGTGCCCGTGCGCCGTGTCGACCACCAGCACGTCCACCCCGGCGGCCAGCAGCGCGCCGGCCTTCCCGGCGACGTCGCCGTTGATGCCGACGGCGGCCGAGGTGAGCAGGTGGCCGCGGTCGTCCACGGCCGGGGTGTAGAGCGAGGAGCGCAGCGCGCCCTTGCGGGTGATGACGCCGACCAGCCGGTCACCCTCGACGACGGGCGCCGCGCTGACCCGCTCGCCGGAGAGCACGTCGAAGATCTTGGTGAGATCGGTGCCGGCCGGGATGGTCAGCGGCTCGCGGGTCATCACCTCGGAGAGCTGGGTGAACCGGTCGACCCCCTGGCACTGCCCGTCGGTGACGACGCCGACCGGGGCGCCGCCCTCGACGACCACGACGATCCCGTGCGCGCGCTTGGTCAGCAGTGACAGAGCCTCGCCCACCGTCGAGGTGGGGGAGAGGGTGATCGGGGTGTCGTAGACCGGGTGCCGGGTCTTGAGCCACGAGACGACCTCGGCGACGACGTCGACCGGGATGTCCTGCGGCAGGACGGCGAGGCCGCCGCGGCGGGCGACGGTCTCGGCCATGCGCCGGCCGGAGATCGCCGTCATGTTGGCGACGACGATCGGGATCGTGGTGCCCACGCCGTCGGGGGTGCGCAGGTCGACCTCCAGCCGCGACCCGACGGTCGAGTGCGCCGGCACCATGAAGACGTCGGCGTAGGTCAGGTCGTGCGAGGGCCGCTGCAGGAAGCGCATGGCGGCCATTGTCCCCGATCCGCAGGAACGCCCGGAGTGAGTCCGGGGCAGTAGCGCTCTGCCCCGCCGGTGTGGGCAGAGCGCGACTGCCCGGGGGTCTGCGGTGCCCCGCCGGCGGGTCGGCCGGGAGCGCCGCGGTGGCACGGTCGGGTAGGGACCCCGCGACGCCGGCGACGACGAGGTCCTGCCGAGCCGGTGCGCACGGGGGGACGCCCGGCGACGCCCTGCGTGCCCGCCGCGCCCTGCTGCCGGGCACGCCGCCCGGGCCCGGATGACACCATGGCTCCGTGATCGACCTGCGCCTGGTGCGGGAGCACCCCGACGTCGTCCGTGCCAGCCAGCGTGCCCGCGGCGCCGACGAGTCCCTGGTCGACGCGCTGCTGGCCGCCGACGCCGCCCGCCGCGACGCGGTGAAGCGGGGCGACGACCTGCGCGCCGAGCAGAAGAGCGCCTCGCAGGCGGTCAGGAAGGCGACCCCCGAGGAGCGCCCCGCCGTCCTGGAGCGGGCCAAGGCGCTGGCCGCCGAGGTGAAGGAGGCAGAGGAGGCGCAGCGCGCCGCCGAGGCCGCGCTGCGGGAGGTGCACCTGCGCATCCCCAACGTCGTCGCCGACGAGGTCCCGCCCGGCGGTGAGGACGACGCGGTGACGCTGCGCACCGTCGGCGAGGTGCCCACCTACGACTTCGAGCCCCGCGACCACATCGAGATCGGCGAGAAGCTCGGCGCGATCGACATGGAGCGCGGCGCCAAGGTCTCGGGCTCCCGCTTCTACTTCCTCACCGGCCCCGGCGCCCTGCTGGAGTTCGCGCTGGCCCAGCTGGCGATCAGCCGCGCCGTCGCCGCCGGCTTCACCCCGGTGGTGGCGCCCGCCCTGGTCAAGCCCAGCGCCATGGAGGGCACCGGGTTCCTCGGCGAGCACGACGAGGAGGTGTACCGGATCGAGCGGGACGACCTGTACCTCGTCGGCACCTCCGAGGTGGCGCTGGCCGGCATGCACTCCGGGGAGGTGCTCGACCTGGCGGGCGGGCCGAAGCGCTACGCCGGCTGGTCCTCCTGCTTCCGCCGGGAGGCCGGCTCCTACGGCAAGGACACCCGCGGCATCATCCGGGTGCACTGGTTCGACAAGGTCGAGATGTTCAGCTTCTGCCGGCCCGAGGACGCCGCGGCCGAGCACCTGCGGCTGCTGGCGTGGGAGGAGGAGTTCCTCCAGGCCCTGGAGCTGCCCTACCGCGTGGTCGACATCGCCGCCGGCGACCTCGGCACCAGCGCCACCCGCAAGTACGACATCGAGGCCTGGTTCCCCACCCAGGGCACCTACCGCGAGCTGACGTCGACGTCGGACTGCACCACCTTCCAGGCCCGCCGGCTGGGCATCCGCTACAAGGACGCCGAGGGCCGCAACCAGACCGCCGCCACCCTCAACGGCACGCTGTGCGCCATCGCCCGCACCATCGCCTGCCTGCTGGAGGTGCACCAGCGGGCCGACGGGTCGGTGCACGTGCCGGTCGCGCTGCGGCCCTGGCTGGGCGGCGTCGCGGAGCTCACCCCCGGCATGACGCTGGTGGCCCCGGTGCCGACCGCATGACGGGCACCACGCCGCGGGCCGTCCGCGCCCACGGTGTCCTCGAGGGGGCCGGCACCGTCGTCGAGCTCGGCGACCTGGGCCCCTGGCGGCCCAAGCTGGTGGCCAGCGACCTCGACGGCACGCTGCTGGGCCCCGACGGCGAGGTCAGCCCCCGCACCCGCGCGGCGCTGGATGCCTGCTGGGACGCGGGGATCCCGGTCATCGGCGTCACCGGCCGCGGGCCCCGGCTGCTCGACAGCGTGCGGGTGGCGCTCGACGGCCGCGGCATCGCCGTCCTGTCGCAGGGCGGGTTCGTCGTCGACCTGGAGCGGGACGAGGTGCTGCGCACCGTCGCGCTCCCGCGGGGGCAGGCCGAGCGGGTGGTCGAGCAGATCGAGGCGGTGGCCGGCGACCTGCTCCTCGCCGTCGAGGACGCCGCCGAGCAGGGCGAGGTGCACGCCCGCCTGCGCGTGCAGCACGGCTTCGACTGGCCCTACCCGGAGCCAGCGCACCTGCTGCCGCGGGGGCGGGTGCTGCCCGAGCGCGCCGTGCTGAAGGTGTTCCTCCGCTCCTCGGCGCTCGGCCAGGACGAGCTGCTGGCCCGGGCCCGCTCCGTCGTCGACCCGGCCGACGCCGAGCTCACCCACGCGGGGCTGGGCTTCATCGAGGTGCTGCCCCCGGGGATCACCAAGGCCAGCGGGCTGGCGATGGCGCTGGAGCGCTACGGCGTCGGCTTCGGTGACGTGCTGGTGTTCGGCGACATGCCCAACGACCTGCCGATGCTCGCGGCGGTCAAGGACGCCGGTGGCCGGGCGGTCGCGGTGGCCAACGCGCACCCGGCGGTCAAGGCGCTGACCGCGGACCTGACCAGCGGGCACGAGGTCGACGGGGTCGCCCGCTACCTGGAGGCGGTGCTGGGCGATGTCTGACCGGTTGCGCGATGTCTGACTGGAAGCCGCGGCTGATCGCCAGCGACATGGACGGCACCCTGCTGCGCTGGGACGACACGGTGAGCGAGGCGACGGTCGCCGAGCTCGCGCGCTGGCGGGCCGACGGGGTGCCGGTCGTCCTGGCCACCGGCCGGCCGCCGCGCTGGATGCACCGCATCCGCGAGGTCCTGGGCACCGGCACCGCGGTGTGCTGCAACGGTGCGGTGCTGCTGGACCTCGAGCGGTTCGAGATCGTGCACGAGGAGCCGCTCGGGCCCGAGGTGCTCGAGTCGGTCACCACCGAGCTGCGGCGGCGCCAGCCCGACACCTGGTTCGCGGTCGAGTACGGCCTGGAGTTCCGTCACGAGCCGATCTACCGGCCGCGGTGGGACGTCGACGCGCCCGGTGTGGCCGAGGCGACGCTGGCGGAGATGGTCGCGCAGCCGGTCGCGAAGCTGCTGGCCCGGCACGAGTCGATGACCCGGGACACCTTCGTCCGCCTCGTCGACGAGGTCGTCGGGGACCGTGCCACGGTCACCACCTCCTCGACCGACGCGCTGGCCGAGATCTCCGCTCCCGGGGTGACCAAGGCGACAGGGCTGGCGCGGGTCGCGGCCCGGCACGGTGTCGGGCCGGAGGACGTCGTCGTCTTCGGCGACATGCCCAACGACATCGCCGCCTTCGAGTGGGTGCGCGACGGCGGCGGCCGGGCGGTCGCGATGGCCCACGCCCACCCCGACCTGCTCGCCGTCGCCACCGACGTCACCGGCACCAACGAGGACGACGGCGTCGCGGCGTTCCTGGCCTCGCTCTGATCCGCCCCGCCGCTCGCCCCGCGCCCGCTCGCCGCCCGTCGGTGGAGTCGGTACACCGCTCGACTGCATTCCGGCCGATCGCCTACCGAAAGGGAGCACGACGGTCCTGGAGGATCGACCGACCTCACGGAAGCGAGCAGGCATGGATCACGCGCACGACCCCGCGGCGACGGCTGAGCCGGGGACCGGCGAGACCCGGCGGGGGGTGTCCGGCATCGGACTGCGTGGCCGGCTGCTCGGCTCGATCCTCGTCGTCGCCCTCACCACGGTGGGCGTCGGCGCGTTCGGCATCCAGCGGATGTCGGTGATCAGCGACCAGGCGCAGCAGGTCTACGACCGCGGCGCCGTCCCCCTGAGCGCCCTGGAGAAGCTCGAGACCGACTGGTGGAAGCTCTCCACCAACGTGGCGCGGGCCGCCATCCCCACCCT
>NZ_SSXB01000231.1:0-241 GCF_021698995.1 Blastococcus sp. KM273129
GCACCAGCCGCTGCAATGTCTCCAGACCGGGACGCAGCACTGGCAGAGACAGCGGCTCAACGACCATTCCGGCCGCACTGGAGCTCAGCCAGACCCGGTTGCTGACCTTGCCCGGATCGATCGCGATCACCAGCGTCGAAGCCGGCAACGCCTCATGCAGCAGTCCCACGACAGCCTCCCGCCCTCCGCAGCAACGTCAGGTAGACGCTTCCGCAGAGGGCGGGTCAACGGCTATCAGCTG
>NZ_SSXB01000232.1:0-239 GCF_021698995.1 Blastococcus sp. KM273129
GGCGCACGTCGCGCGGCCGGCGGTGGGAGCGACCGGGACGGCGACCTGGCGGCTGAGCAAGTCGATCCAGGCGGTCGGCTGGATGCGGGCCCTGCGGCCCGGTGCCAGCAGTGGCGGCGAGGACCCCACCGAGCCGGTGTCCGACACGACGGCGCCGTCGGTGCCGGGGGGTGTGGCGGCGGTGGCTGATGGGCCGGCGCAGGTGACGGTGAGCTGGTCGGCGTCGACCGATGACGTGG
>NZ_SSXB01000233.1:0-236 GCF_021698995.1 Blastococcus sp. KM273129
CCCCACCGAAGTGGTTCACCGTTCGACTTGCATGTGTTAAGCACGCCGCCAGCGTTCGTCCTGAGCCAGGATCAAACTCTCCGTAGATGATTTGATACCAGCTGAGAACCGAGAGCTGACACTCTCGATATCAATCAACCAAAGGAATCCCAGCCAACCCACAAAAGGGCCGGCACGGGGTATTACTTGGCACTGACTTTCGGCACGCTGTTGAGTTCTCAAGGAGCGGACGCGCA
>NZ_SSXB01000234.1:0-235 GCF_021698995.1 Blastococcus sp. KM273129
CCCCGGTGAGGACGGCGCCGGCCGACGGGGCCGCCGGCAACGGGGCGACCGCCGCACCCGCGGCGGCGGGCACGGCCGGCAGCTCCTGAGGTCCGGCCGGTCCCGCGGTCGCAGCTCCGACCGCGGGACCGGCCGACCGGCCGCCTGGACCGGTGCGGTACCGTGGTGGCACAGCGCGGGGTGGAGCAGCTCGGTAGCTCGCTGGGCTCATAACCCAGAGGTCGCAGGTTCGAAT
>NZ_SSXB01000235.1:0-231 GCF_021698995.1 Blastococcus sp. KM273129
ACCACGGCGGCCGAGGAGGACCTGGGCGTCGACCTGGACGACGAGCTGCTCGCGCCCTTCGAGGGCGACCCCTACATCGTCGCCGACAGCGCGGGGGACCGTGCACCGGCGCGGTCAGGTCGTGCTGACCACGTCCCCCGCGCTGTCGGCGACGATGTAGGGGTCGCCCTCGAAGGGCGCGAGCAGCTCGTCGTCCAGGTCGACGCCCAGGTCCTCCTCGGCCGCCGTGGT
>NZ_SSXB01000236.1:0-228 GCF_021698995.1 Blastococcus sp. KM273129
TGTCTCCAGACCGGGACGCAGCACTGGCAGAGACAGCGGCTCGACGACCATTCCGGCCGCACTGGAGCTCAGCCAGACCCGGTTGCTGACCTTGCCCGGATCGATCGCGATCACCAGCGTCGACGCCGGCAACGCCTCATGCAGCAGTCCCACGACAGCCTCCCGCCCTCCGCAGCAACGTCAGGGAGACGCTTCCGCAGAGGGCGGGTCAACGGCTATCAGCTGTAC
>NZ_SSXB01000237.1:0-225 GCF_021698995.1 Blastococcus sp. KM273129
GCTGTACCTGGTCACGGTGCTGCAGACGCTGTTCATGCTGAAGAAGCTCGTCCGCCGCCAGCGCGGGTTCACCGTCTGAGACCCAGCTCCTGACCGCGCGGTCGGGCCGGCGCCACGTGCCGGCCCGACCGCGCAGTTCAGATCAGGCGGTTGGTCCAGAAGAGGCTGAGCACCGCCCCGACCAGCACCACGAGGACGCCGGCCCGCACGAACCAGGGACTGATG
>NZ_SSXB01000238.1:0-221 GCF_021698995.1 Blastococcus sp. KM273129
CGACGGCGCGAACAGCCGCACCGATCCGGGAAACCGCTGGTCCAGCTCGCGGACCCACACCTGATGCAGCCCGCCGGTCGCCTCGATGGCGAACACCGGATCGCGGCCATCCGCATGCTCGCGCACCAGCCGCTGCAATGTCTCCAGACCGGGACGCAGCACTGGCAGAGACAGCGGCTCAACGACCATTCCGGCCGCACTGGAGCTCAGCCAGACCCGGT
>NZ_SSXB01000239.1:0-221 GCF_021698995.1 Blastococcus sp. KM273129
CATCGGGTCCTGGAACACCATGCCGGCGCCCGGGCCGCGCACCTGGCGCAGCCGCTCGGGCGGCATGGTGAGCAGGTCCTCCCCCTGCAGCAGCGCCCGGCCGGTCACCGTGGCCACCCGGGCGGGCGCTGCTGCAGGGGGAGGACCTGCTCACCATGCCGCCCGAGCGGCTGCGCCAGGTGCGCGGCCCGGGCGCCGGCATGGTGTTCCAGGACCCGATG
>NZ_SSXB01000240.1:0-212 GCF_021698995.1 Blastococcus sp. KM273129
GACGGGATGAGCCAGCTCGTCGCCGACCTGCCCGTGCACCTGGCCGCGGCCTGCGCCGACGCCATCGACCAGTACGCCCAGCTGCTGCGCGCCGACGGCGACACCCGCCCCATCGGCGTGCTGCGCGCCGCCGTCGCCGCCGACCTGATCCTGCGCCCCTGGGACAGGTCCCGGCCGCCGGTCACCGCCCAGCTGACCATCCACGCCCCGCT